>JAOUPA010000040.1 GCA_029880105.1 Gammaproteobacteria bacterium | reverse complement strand
TCAAAAGGATTGGAAGTCCACAATATAAAAGTATAAAAACCAACACTGACTATACCCATCACGGCAATTACACGTGCCATCAGCACATCCGGTAGACTGCGGCTGAAAATTGCAACGGCTGTTGTCCACAAAGAAAGAATCAGTACCCACAGAAGCATCGAGCCTTCGTGCGAACCCCAGACACCGGAGACACGATACAGTAACGGCTGTACCAGGTTAGAGTGCTGGGAAACATACAGTACAGAAAAATCATGCACAACAAAAGAATAAGTCAGCGCAGCATAAGATAGCGCCACAAACAGCAATTGTGCCCAGGTAATCGGCCTTGCCATTGCAATCATGGAAACATCATTACGTGCCGCACCGATCAACGGCACCACACCCTGAATAATCGCGATACCAAAAGCAATAATCAGGGCAAATAAACCAAGTTCAGGAATCATTTTTGCTCCGCCGCTTTGAGTGCACTCGCCACTTCGGGTGGCATATAATTTTCATCGTGCTTGGCCAGTACTTCGTTAGCAACAAACACTTTTTTATCTTTCAGCTCACCCATAGCCACAATACCCTGACCTTCTCGAAACAAGTCTGGCAGGATGCCACTATATTCCACTGTAATTACTTCTGCGCCATCGGTTAGATCAAACTTAACCAGCAAACTATCTTCTGCTCGTTGCACCGTTCCCGCTACAACCAGGCCACCAACACGAATAGTTCGGTTATCTGGCGCTGTACCATTATTCACTTCCGTGGGACTGTAAAAATACATCAGATTTTCTTCGAAAGCAGTTAAAGCTAGCACTGTCGCCAGCGCCATACCTAGTACCACCATCACGACCAGCAGCTTTCTTTTACTGCGTTTATTCATACTCATGTTCTAATTTACCTGCCCATTGCTAGCTTCGCGTTTGATAGCTCGCTTAACTCGTGCGATCACCCGCTTACGCTCTATTATCGGTGAAACAATATTGACCACAACCATCAACAGGGCCAAGCCGTACGAGGACCAGACAAACACAGCGTAACCGCCCATGTGAAAAAACTCTGACCAGCTAAATTCGGAACCATTCATATTTTTTCAACCAGCTCTCTAACCCATTGACGATTGCGTTCGCGCATCAGCACTTCATTTCTTGCACGTACCAACACCACAGCCGCGTAAAAAAGTTTGGCCGCAAACGCCATTACCAGTAAAGGGATCAGCATATCAATGTGCATCGATGGCTTATCAAATTTCGCCACGGTCGCACCCTGATGCAAAGTATTCCACCATTCCACTGAATAATGGATGATAGGAATATTAACCACACCAACAATCGCCAGTAATCCACTGGCTTTGTCGGCGGTACGCTGATCTTCAATAGAAGACTGCAACGCCATATAACCAAAATACAGGAATAGCAGAATCAATTCGGATGTCAGGCGCGCATCCCAGACCCAGTAAGCTCCCCACATCGGTTTGCCCCAAAGCGAACCAGTAACTAGCGCCAGAAAAGTAAACCAGGCGCCTATCGGTGCACTGGCGGCAGCAACCATATCGGCCAGTTTAATTTGCCAGATCAGGCCAATTGCCGAAGCAATCGCCATCACCATATAAATGAACAACGACATCCATGCTGCGGGCACATGAATGAATATAATGCGATAACTCTCACCCTGCTGATAATCCGTCGGTGCAACAAATAACCCCATGTATAGGCCGTAAACGCCCAGCAAAAGGGCGCTGACTGCAAACCACGGGATCATTTTTCCAGAAATATCATAAAAATGCTTGGGCGACGAGAAACGTTGTATCCACCCCCAAATTCTTTTAAACATAAACCTAAACGCCTTTATAAAATCATCGAGCCAAAGCTATCTAGAAGCAGTGATGCGTAAAGCAACAGCTGTCGCCAGCGGTGCTAGCGATATAGACATGGCCAGTACTGCACCCAAAAATAGTATCTGACCGCGTACACTCAGGCCATCGCTAGCCACATCCACTGCATTAGCCCCAAAAATTAAAATGGGAATATACAACGGTAGAATGATTAAAGACAGCAAAACCCCGCCGCGGTTCACTGCCACTGTCAATGAAACACCAATTGCACCCACCAGGCTCAATACCGGTGTACCCAGCAACAGGCTTAGCATCAGCACGCCGTTGGCCTCAGCCGGCACGTACATAAACAGCCCCAGTAGCGGTGCGATCAGTACCAAGGGCAGGCCGGTAAGCAGCCAGTGTGCCGCTACTTTCGCCAGCACCAGAATCACCAGGGGGTTCGGGCTAAGCATCAACTGATCCAGCGAACCGTCTTCATAATCCTGCTTGAATAGGCGATCCAGCGAGAGCAGTACTGACAACAGTGCCGATACCCAGATCACTCCCGGCGCCATTTCCTGCAACAGTTCGGCATTTGGCGTGACCGCCAGCGGGAACAGGCTCACTACCAGCACAAAAAAAATCAGTGGATTGGCCAGCTCATGGCGCAAACGAAATGCCAGTCGCAGGTCTCTCGCCAGTAAATGATAAAATGCCTTTAACATTTGCCCGCCTGCTGTATACCCAGTGTTACCGAGCGCATTTCACAGGGCAGCTGCATACCATGATGGGTGGTAAAAATTGCACTACCCCCAGCTTCGCGGTGCTCCAGCAACATCGATTCAACCAGGGCAACACCCTGTACATCCAGTGCAGTCAATGGCTCATCCATAATCCATAACCTGGCCTTGGCCAGCAGAATAAAGGCCAGAAGGATACGACGTCGCTGTCCTGACGAAAGCGCCTTGGCGGGCACATCATCAAAACCTGCCAGACCTACTTTTGCCAGCGCCTGGTCAATTTCATCCAGGGGCACAGACTGCGAGCGTGTATCAAGTAATGAGCGAATATTTTCCAGCGTGGTTAAATCACCCTTAATACACGGCAGATGGCCAATATAAATCATGTTCGCGTAATAATCCTCGCGCACGCCACTAACTTCCTCGCCCTGCCAGAGCACTTCACCCGCATCGGCCCGGCGCAAACCACACAGAATACGTAGCAGGCTGGTTTTACCACTACCATTAGCGCCTTCGATCTGCAGTACCTCACCCGCCGCCAGGGTGATCGACAGGCCACTGAACAGCAGACGATCATCGCGCACACATTCAAGCTGGCGCGTTTCTAGTATTGATGGCGAGGTATTGGTGTTGGACATGGTTTATCGTAATTTTAGATTTGGGCGTATTGTATACGCTGCATACGGCCTTGCCTAATAGACGGTTTGATATATGCCCGGCTAACGCAAAAAAGGACGGCAATGCCGTCCTTTTTTGCCAAACCTGTAAATCTTGTCGATTATTTCAGGCTTGCGATGTAATGAGCCACTGCTTCCAGCTCATCATCAGTCATGCGAGGTAAGGCGCTACGCATAACAGAACGGTCATCATTGCTTCTTGAGCCATCTCTGAAGGTACGTAGCTGAGCCATGGTGTAATCAGCGTGCTGACCTTTCAGCTGGGGATAACCGGCAGCATCGTTGCCAGCCCCTGTCGGGCCATGACAACCCTGACAGGCCGGAACGCCGGTCTGCAAATTACCACCTTTGTAGATTTCACGGCCCTTGGCTAGCTTGCTTTCATCAGCTACAGCAGTGCTGTTCAGTGTCTGTGCAGCATAAAAGGCCGCCAGATCTGCAACATCCTGATCGGTAGCGATAGTCATCGCCATACCTGTCATGGTGTCATTTTTACGCGTAGCCATGCCCTTAAAATCTGCAATTTGCTTAACCAGGTATTTTTCACCCTGGCCTGCCAGATTCGGGAAAGTCGGCACCATGCTGTTACCATCAGCGCCATGACAACCAGCACACATGGCTGATTTTTCCTGACCTGCTGCTGCATCACCCGCTGCATGAGCCACGCCAGCCAGTGATAAGAATACAACTACACCTGATACGATAATTTTCTTCATTAGTTAAAAGCTCCGAGCCAGCCAGCCCGCTTACGGAAAAAAGTGGCGAGATTCTACACCAACCTGCCTGTTTCATAAAGTCGAACATGTAAAACTGCACGACTAGTCCTCAATATCCTTATAATGCGCCCCTATGAGCAATCAAGCCATTAACCACTATTATCGTCGTGCCAGATTCCTGATCAGCGCCGCTGCACCCAAGCAGTTCCCCAAAGGTGAAGGTATCGAAGTCGCCTTTGTTGGCCGCTCCAATGCAGGTAAATCAAGCTCAATCAATGCCTTATGCGACAATAAGGGGCTCGCCAAGATCTCCAAAACCCCAGGTCGCACCCGCTTGGTCAACTATTTTGAACTGGACGAAAAACGCCGTCTGGTCGATCTGCCTGGCTATGGTTTTGCCAAGGTGCCGCTGCCGGTAAAACAGGAGTGGCAGAAGCTGATGGGCAAATATCTCGAGCAAACCGACGTTTTGCGTGGCGTCGTCGTTATCATGGACATCCGTCATCCGCTCAAGGAATTCGATATGCAGATGCTCGACTGGTGCGCCCACTACAACCTGCCTGCCCATATCATGCTGACCAAGGCAGACAAGCTGAAACGCGGCGCCCAACAGGCAACCCTGCTGAAATGCAGAAAATTTCTAAAGGAAGAAGGCTACCAAGCCACCATCCAGACCTTTTCATCACTCAATAAAACAGGCCTCGACGAACTGGTCAATAAGCTGAATGACTGGATGGGCCTGGATTCCGAATAAAAAAATACCCGGCCACAGGGACCGGGTAATAAAGTGGAACCGGCTTGGGGAAACCGGCTCCGTCATCAACCCGCATAAAGTACTACAGGTTCGCCTAACCACAGCGCAAAGGAAAAATCACTTAGAGATAATTAAAGCCTATTCTGACGGGAAGTCAAAAGACTCTCGATCAATGGTTGGAAAAAGTGGTTCAAACAGCAAAACAACAGGGTTTGTCTTAATTAATGCGCCTCATCCCAGTTACTACCGACACCGATATCCACTACAAGCTTCACGCTAAGATCAGCTGCTGATTCCATATTGCTGCGCAGTAGGTCTGATAACTGCTCGACCTGCGGCTCGGCTACCTCGACCACCAGCTCATCGTGCACCTGCATGACCACCCTGGCATCGAGGTTGCTGTCACGTATCGCGGCATCGACCCTGATCATCGCGCGTTTGATGATATCGGCAGCGGTACCCTGCATCGGCGCGTTGATCGCGGTGCGCTCGGCGTACTGCCGTTGCTGGGCATTGCGCGCGTTAATGTCTGGCAGGTACAGGCGGCGACCAAAGACGGTTTCGACATAACCCTGCTCTGCGGCTTTCTCACGCGTGCTATCCATATAGTCCTTCACGCCGGGGTAACGCTCAAAGTACAGGTTCACATAATCCTGCGCCTCATAGCGGCCGATACCCAGCTGTTTGGCCAGGCCAAAGGCAGACATGCCATAGATCAGGCCAAAGTTGATGGCCTTGGCGGCACGGCGCTGCTCGCTCTCAACTTCATCCAGCGGCACACCAAAGACTTCTGCAGCGGTAGCCTTATGTACATCGATGCCTTCGGCGAAGGCCTTGAGCAGGGTTTTATCCTGCGACAGGTGCGCCATAATGCGCAGCTCGATCTGCGAGTAGTCCGCGGCGACCAGGCACTTACCTTCATCGGCGATAAAGGCCTGGCGGATGCGGCGACCCTCTTCACTGCGCACCGGGATGTTCTGCAGGTTCGGGTCGGACGAAGACAGGCGGCCGGTGGCCGCACCGGTCTGGTTATAGGAGGTATGCACGCGGCCGGTATCAGCATTGAGCTGCAACGGCAGCTTGTCGGTATAGGTTGATTTGAGCTTGCTCAGGCTACGGTGCTCAAGCAGTAGCTTCGGGATTTCGTATTCCTCGGCCAGCTCCTGCAGGACCTCTTCTGCTGTTGAGTGCTGCCCGGTTTTGGTCTTCTTGACCGATGGAATACCCAACTTTTCAAATAGAATCGTACCCAGCTGTTTTGGTGACGCCAGGTTGAAGGTCTCACCTGCGGCATCGAACACCTGCTTTTCAACTTCGGCCATGCGCGTCTGCAGCTGTTTGCTCTGTTTATTGAGCATGGCGACATCAATCTTTACGCCATTGCGTTCGATGCGTTGCAACACTGGCAACAGCGGCATTTCGATGTCTCGATATACTTTCAGCAAGGTCTCATTGGCTTTTAGCTCTACGCTCAGCACGTGGTGCAGTTGCAGGGTAATGTCTGCATCTTCAGCCGCATAAGGCCCGGCCTGCTCCAGCGCAATCTCATTGAAGGTCAGCTGCTTTTTGCCCTTGCCGGCGATGTCTTCGAAGTGGATGGTGTTGTGGCCGAGCACACGTAGCGACATCGTGTCCATGTCGTGACGCTGGGTAGAGTCGAGAACATACGATTCCAGCATGGTATCTTCTGCGATGCCGCGCATATTAATACCGTGATTCTGCAACACGTGCGTATCGTATTTCAGGTTCTGGCCAAGCTTGGCCCTGTTCTCATCTTCCAGTAGCGGTTTTAATGCGCCCAGCACCGTGGCCTCATCGAGCTGTTCAGGTGCCCCGGGGTAATCATGGCCAAACGGCACATAGGCCGCCCTGCCTTGCTCCACCGCAAAGGAGACGCCGACGATTCTGGCATGCAGGTAATCGAGGCTGGTAGTTTCGGTATCAAAGGCGAACAGCTCTGCTTTTTCCAGCTTCTTCAACCAGCCATCGAAGGCCTTTTTATCGAGCACGGTTTCATAACTGACTTCCTGTTTTGCCCTCTCCTGTTTCTGCTCAACGCCACCGGCGAGTTCGTCCAGCCAGCTGCGAAACTCCATCTCGGTATATATTTTTTCCAGTGTTGCGGTATCCGCATCACCAATTTTCAGATCTTCTAGTGACTCGTGCAATTCGAGGTCACAGCGAATCGTAGTCAGGTTTTTCGACAGCGGTAAATGATCGAGTGCGCCGCGCAGGTTCTCACCAATCTTGCCAGTAATCTCATCGGCGTGTTCGACCAGATTATCCAGCGTGCCATACTCTGCCAGCCACTTGACCGCCGTTTTCGGACCGACCTTGGGCACGCCGGGAATATTGTCCGAAGTGTCGCCCATCAGTGCCAGGTAGTCGATGATCTGCTCCGGTTTAACACCGAATTTTTCCTCGACCCCGGCTGCGTCCATGACCTTGTTGGTCATGGTATTGATCAGGGTGACGTGTGGGCTGACCAGCTGCGCCATATCCTTGTCACCGGTAGAAACCAGCATGTCCCTGCCCTCGGCACTGGCCTGTGCTGCCAGCGTGCCTATAACATCATCAGCCTCGACGCCCGGCTCGGAGATTAGCCTGAAACCCTGCGCCCTGATCAGTTCGTGCAGGGGCACAATCTGGCTACTCAACTCCTCCGGCATTTTTGGGCGCGTGCCTTTATAGTCCGGGTACATTTCGTGACGGAAGGTCTTGCCTTTGGCGTCGAACACCACGGCCATGTATTCCGGCTGGTAATCGGCGCGCAGCTTGCGCAGCATATTGATGACTCCGTAAACCGCACCCGTTTGCTGATTTTTACTATTGGTCAATGGTGGCAGTGCGTGAAATGCCCGAAAAAGATAGGACGAACCATCGACAAGGATAATTGGGGGCGTCTGCTCTTTTTTCTGCGGGTCTGACATAGGGAGTCCAAAATAAGGAAAATCTGGCGGAAGTTTATCGCAAAGCCCACAATCAGCACACCAACAAAGACATAGCACCTGTAACTTATCGCGGGATAGGCTAAAATCCCCACACATTCGCATCAACGCTAACTTTAACCAAACCTATTTATGTCTGTTTACACCACTATAGAACACGAAGAGCTAGAGCAATTCCTGCTCAATTACAACGTGGGTAAACTCAAGGATTACCGCGGCATAAGCGACGGCATCGAAAACACCAATTATTTTGTCGACACCATCAAGGACGGCATCGAGCAGCATTTTGTCCTGACCATTTTCGAGCAGCACAACTTCGAGGAAATGCAGTACTATCTCAACCTGATGCACCATCTGGCCGACCACGAAGTACCGAGTGCCGATCCGGTCGCCGATAATGAAGGCCATTACCTGCGCCTGTTTGCCAACAAGCCGATTGCACTGGTCGAACGCCTCGCCGGTGGCAGTATTACCGAGACCACGGTTTCAACCTGCTCACAGATTGGTGCCGCACTGGGCCAGATGCACGCCGCTGGCCTGAGTTTCGACGAGCACCAGCCCAACCCACGTGGCCCACACTGGTTCGTCGAGACCGCGAATGCCCTGCAGGAAAAGCTACCAATGAAAGATTTGAATATCCTCAATGACGAAATAGCCTTCCAGAAGGCCAACCGCAACGCCGCGCTGCCGCGTGGTGTAGTACATGCCGACCTGTTCCGAGATAACTCGCTGTGGGACGACGGCCAACTCAGCGGCATTATCGACTTTTATTACGCCTGCGACGATGCCCTGCTTTATGATCTCGCGGTCACGGTTAATGACTGGTGCTGCCTCAACGATTTCAGCCTGGACAGGGAAAAGGTACAGGCACTATTAAACGGCTATAACCAGTACCGCCCACTGACCGATATTGAACACCAGTACTGGCCGCTGATGCTACGCACCGGCGCACTACGTTTCTGGCTATCACGCCTGTACGACAAACACTTCCCGCGCGACGGCGAACTGGTACACACCAAAAACCCGGACGTGTTCAGGGCCATTCTCACTGACCGCATCGCAAAACAGGACGAATACCAGACCTACTGGGTATAACCCCTCATGAATGGAATCGCCAAAGCCATAGAACGATTGATCGACTGGACTGGCCGCGCGGTTTCCTGGCTAACCCTGTTCATGGTCATTGTCACCTTTGTCGTTGTCGTGCTGCGCTATTTGTTCGACACCGGACTGATCGCAATCCAGGAATCGATCAGCTATATGCACGCCGCCGTCTTCCTGGTCGGTGCCGCCTACACCCTGCAACAGGAAGGCCACGTGCGCGTCGATATTTTCTACAGCCGCTTCGGCGAACAGGCCCGCGCCTGGGTTGACCTCTGCGGCGCACTGTTCATGCTGATGCCATTCATGTTCTTCATCGGCTGGATGAGCTGGGAATACGTGATGGACAGCTGGAATGTGCTCGAGGGCTCTCGTGAGGCCGGCGGCCTGCCCGGGGTATTCCTGCTGAAAAGCCTGATCCTGGTAATGTCCGCACTGCTTATGCTGCAGTCAGTGGCACAGGTGATGCGTGCGCTTAATATAGTGCTGAGTGGCCCGAGCAATACTGGCGGGAGCAAGCACTAATGGAGTGGATGCCGTTCTACCTGTTCGCAACCGTTTTCTTATTCCTGCTCGCCGGTTATCCAGTCGCCTTCACCCTGGCCGGTACCGCGCTACTGTTCGCCGGTTTCGGCCAGATGAGTGGCAGCTTCGACTCCGCCTTTCTGGAAGCACTGCCCAACCGCCTCTACGGCATTATGACCAACCAGATCCTGATCGCAGTGCCTCTGTTCGTCTTTATGGGTGTCATGCTGGAACGCTCGAAGATCGCCGAAGATCTGTTAGAAACCATGGCGCGGCTATTTGGCCGGCTGCGCGGCGGCCTCGGCTTCTCGGTAATTCTGGTTGGCATGCTGCTGGCCGCCAGCACAGGCATCGTCGGCGCCACGGTTGTCACCATGGGTCTGCTCTCGCTGCCGACCATGCTGAAACGCGGCTACGACCCGCACATCTCCACCGGCATGATCTGCGCCTCGGGCACACTCGGCCAGATTATCCCACCGTCGATTGTTCTTGTTTTACTCGGTGACGTGCTCTCCTCCGCCTACCAGCAGGCCCAGCTCGATATGGGCATCTTTTCGCCGGAGACCCTGTCGGTTGGCGACCTGTTCGTCGGCGCGCTGGTTCCGGGCCTGATGCTAGTCGCTTTATACCTGATTTATATCGCCGCCATCGCCTACACCAGACCCAACGCCATGCCATCGCTGGAACAGAACAGCGACGATGACATCACTCCGGTGCTACAGGCCGTTATGCAGAGCCTGCTACCGCCACTGTTCCTGATTATTGCCGTGCTCGGCTCGATTATCGGTGGCCTTGCCACACCGACCGAGGCCGCCGCCATCGGAGCCGTCGGCGCCATGCTGCTGGCCGCCTCGAAAAAACAGCTGACCCTGGAAAACCTGCGCGAGGTCATGCGCAGCACCACCCAGGTCACCAGCATGGTGTTCATGATCTTTATCGGTGCCTCGTTATTCTCGCTGGTGTTTCGCGGTTACGGCGGTGAGGAGCTGGTGCAGGAGCTTCTCGGCGATCTGGCCGGTGGCAAATACCATGCACTGTTCATCGTCATGCTGGTCATGTTCCTGCTCGGCTTCGTGCTCGACTTCATTGAAATCACCTTCGTCGTCGTACCCATTGTTGCCCCCGTTCTCTTAGTCATGGACATCGACCCGGTCTGGCTCGGCATTATGATTGCAATCAACCTGCAGACCTCGTTCCTGACCCCACCATTCGGCTTCGCCCTGTTCTACCTGCGCGGTGTTGCCCCTGCTGAAATCAAAACCATGCAGATCTACAAAGGCGTAATCCCGTTTATTATTATTCAACTGATTGCGTTGGGCATGCTAGCCTACTGGCCAGCGATTGCGACATGGTTGCCTGACCAGATTAATTAATCTAAACATCCTTACGGTGACCTTAACATCCTAATTATTATCAGGAATATATCATGAACTCGATTAAAAACTCAGGATACAAAGCACTGGTTATAGTTGAAGACATTGGCCTGCTATTTATCGCCATTGCAACAGTTATCGCCATGGGCTTTGAAATTGTCTCCATGTTTAAAGTAATGGCGGTAACATTAGCCGACCTCTTATTGCTCTTTATATACCTTGAAGTATTGGCCATGGTAGGCATATATCTCAAGTCAGGAAAGTTGCCGGTTCGAATGCCGCTTTATATTGCTATCGTCGCCATTGCACGCTACATGATTCTTGATATGAAGAACCTGGATACCTTGAGAGTCCTCGGTCTTTCAGGCGCCGTACTGGTTCTTGCCATATCGATTTTCACTATTCGATACGGCCATACTAAATTCCCCTACGATGATAAGGAAGCCAACTAACAGATCCTGTATTTTTTCACAGGTTGCGCTATCTGGTTAACATTGAAAATACATGTTGTTTCGTTCTTGAATGTCCATTTACGTCCCGGCATATCCCTCTGCCCGGGCAGTTGAATATTATATAAATTTGTTTATATTCATTGGAACGATTATTCCAAGCCATTCATACTTGCCGCCTTTAAGCCTTATGCTCTGGAAAATGAATCGGTTTTTTGATGACAAATGATGAATAAAATATTTTTTCCTGCATCTTTATTACTCGCCTTAATCTTGCCTTCCTGCGGCAAGCATCTCGACCAGCCTGAAGAGATCGAACCCCTTATTGTTACGGCCAGTGAGCCAGTTGTAATACAGGAGGACATACCGCCAGAGCCAGAAGTTATTTCACCAGATAAAACAGAGCAACTTGATGAGCTAAATTCGCTCAATAAGCAGGCTACTGATTTATCCTCTGAAAATGACGAGCTTAAAAATGAACTAGACAGGCTTACCCGTGAATTCAACGAGTTAAAACAGCAGCTCTTAAATAAACTCAATAAAGCAAAAGATTCACAATAATAGCCGGCGTCATGAGCTGGTCGTTCTAATACATTCTTACATCATCCTTTTATTTCTTTCATTTGACCATAATCCAAAGCCTGTTTATATTCACCACTATGAAGACCAACTTCGGCACAGATCCACTCGATAAACTGCCCCCAGTTCTCAGGAGAGATCTGGAACGTAACCTGTGCACCTGTAATGAAGTGGTTAAGATGGATATTATCAATGCCATCATCAATGGCGCGACGACGGTAGAAGAAATTAAAAGGCAGACTTTTGCAACGATGGGGATTGGCTGTTGTACCAGGCAGGTCGAGCGCCTGATTGAATGCCTTTGCTCACCAGAGGCTAATAAATAACTCTCTAGCATGCAATGAGAACGATTCGATTCTCTAATTAATCGATTTTTGTGGCCTTGCAACTGCTGAGACCATACTGATATCCGTATCCTTCCTGAGCGCGTCAACATTCATAAAGATATTCACATTATCGCTGACTATTGGTAGCAGGGTGTACAGGCCAAACTGTGAACGCTTGATTGTGGTCGATGCCTTGACCATGATTCGATCTGATTTTTCACCATAAGCATCAACCAGCTCGACATAGAACGCCACTGGCAGGGTTTTTTTCTGAATAGTCATTTCACCTTTTAAAACGGCCTGTGTATCGCTATACCACTCGATGCTCTTGCCGTTAAATCGGATTGAGGGGAATTTTTCTACATCAAAAAAACTTTCACTTTTTAGCATTGCCCTGATAAAGCTGGCACTGGTATTCAGGCTCTCCGCATCGATCTCAATGGCCGCCATTTTTTTCTCTGCACCACTATTCAGCATGGCGAAGTCGCCCCTGAAATTTTGAAAGCTACCCCAGACATCGCCAAATGGGCCATCAACTCGAAACGCCAGGCTCGAGGTATTCTGCTGAATTTCATAAATATGCTGTGCATAAGCCAGCCCCAGTTTCCCAGTATTACTGTATGGACCAGTTATATGGCCGCTATTAATATCATTAGCATGAACCGCGGTAGCGCTCATTGCCAGCAGCAATAGTTGTAATCTTCGAATCTTTATTAGCATAGCCTGATATTCTAATACATATAAGCATATTATTAAACTCTAATATATGTGGGTATTATTTCATGCTTTACAAGGGCTGCAGTTTCTAAGACTAGCGTTTAGAGATCCGCTGTTTATCTCTTCACGAAAATGCTCACTGATTTCGATAATCATGGTCATAACCACATGATTGTTAATGACATTTGTCATGTACTTGGTCAGGTAATTTTGCTACTTTTTTGCGTCTTATTTAATCCAAGGGATTGTGAATGAAGATAGTCATGTCAATAAGAGAGGCCTGGTACGGCCTAATCCTGGTAGTAGCCTTTCTGCCCTTTGTTATATTACTAATCTGGGGTGGAATTGCATTTCACGACATTCTGCTCGACAAGTCTCTGCAACATGAACGTGCGCGCCAGGAGCTACTGCATAATAGTTTCGAGCAGGAAATTACCCGTTTAACTACGATGCTAGAAAATAAAAGTGACCCCATGGCCTATACCATGGCACATAACAAAGATGAAACGTTACTTCTGCAATTGCTCAAAAAAGTACTTGGTAGAGAGCCTGCAATTCATCTTCTGGCACTACTACGCCCTGATAGCCAGATTATTATCGGCTTAGAAAACTCAAAATCTGGAAAATCTATTATCGATAGTGTGCCGCATCACCTGGATGGCTTACTTGTCTCATCATCAGAAATCACTGCGCCAATGCAAGGAGAAATTTATATAGGAGGCACTACTGACAGGCCTGATGGTGTTTTTTTTACCATCGCTGTCCCAGTAGGCAGCACTGAAAAACCGCTTGCAATATTGCTGGCGGAGATTGATGCCAACATTATCTGGAACAGCATTAATGCAAATCTGCAAAGAGACGGAATGACCTCATACATTGTTAATGCCAATGGAGCAATAATGGTCGCACCAGAGTTAAGTCCTTTTCAAATAAAAGATGATGTCAGTAAATTGCCAATAGTAAATGCTTTCATTAATAACACACCTTGGCCTGCTCAAGGTGACTATCTGGGCGTACAGGACAAGCAAGTTTTTGGTATATCAGAATCAATAGAGCCTCTTAACTGGAATATTGTTACTGAGATTGATCAGGAAAGTATTTTACTACCAATCAGGAA
>JAOUPA010000174.1 GCA_029880105.1 Gammaproteobacteria bacterium | reverse complement strand
ACATTGCCTTAATGGTTGCCAGCGAAGCTGATTTGCATAACCTTTATGAAAAATTATTGAAGAATAATATTCAAATTGAGTTTTCACCTGAGCTACTCAGGCACGGCCCGGCCATGCACATGATGTGTTATGAACCCAGTGGTATCCGTGTTGAATTTATCTGGCCGGGTACCCAGTAAAATGAAGTCATCTGTTGATGTGCATAATATTTTTGCAAACATACCGGCTATGTTAGATACGGAAATATTTGAAGACCTCGCCAAAGGCGGAGGTGTCACCATAGAACGCATCATCTCTAAAGGTCATCGATCACCTGAAACAGGCTGGTATGATCAGGAGAAAAATGAATGGGTGATGGTTTTAAAGGGTGAGGCAATTCTCTTATACGAGGATGGCGAATCGATTAATTTGAATCCGGGCGATTACATCAATATACCTGCACATACAAAACACAGGGTGCAATGGACTGCGCCTGGTGTTGAAACTATCTGGCTGGCGGTTCATTATTAGCTATATAAGTATCGTGGTGAGGCGATAGCTTTATGACTGCTGTAAAACACGCCATTGATAATTCCCGCATAGGTATTGCCCTGGGCAGTGGTTCTGCACGTGGCTGGTCACATATTGGTGTTTTGCAGGCATTGGCTGAAATTGGTATCAAGCCGGATATTGTTGCCGGTTGCTCCATTGGTGCCCTGATCGGTGCGGCGTATGCCAGTGACCAGCTTGATGACATGGAAGCCATGGTATGTGATCTTGAATGGAAGGATATTGTTTCTTATCTGGATATGTCGATACTTGGCGGTGGTCTGATTCAGGGTGAAAAGATTGCCAAATTATTTCGACAGCATCTAAATCAAAGTGATATTGAATCTCTTCCAAGACGTTTCGCAGCAGTGGCGACGGATTTATACGATGGTCGTGAGGTCTGGTTGCAGAAAGGCGATCTTCTAGAAGCGGTACGCGCCTCTGTCGCTTTACCGGGTTTGTTTACGCCATGTAAACGGGATGGTCGCTGGTTGGTTGATGGAGGCCTGGTTGATCCCGTTCCTGTTTCATTATGCAGGGCAATGGGTGCGGAGATTGTTATTGCAGTGAGTCTGAATTTAGACATGGTCGGTAAAAGCCTGCGTCCCAGTAGTCATCAACCCGATGAAAAAGTAACAGTCGCTGATGAGGGAGAAGAATTGTGGAGCAGGATATCGGAACAGTTAGGCAGGTCGATGACACAGAAAAAGGAGATGCTGTTATCACGGATGTTTGGTGAAAGCCTGAGCGCGCCGGGTTTGATAGATGTATTGTCAGGATCTCTTTATATTATGCAGGACAGGATTAGCCGCAGTCGTATGGCGGGTGATCCGCCTGATGTGCTGCTTTCGCCCAGGCTATCGCATCTCGGCCTGATGGAGTATGACCGTGGCAGTATTGCTATAGAAGAAGGCCGTGCCTGTGTTGAGCGTATGCGTTTAATGATTGAGCATGCAGTTACAGCAAGGTAGTGTACTACGTGGAGGGTTTGTTTCCACTTAGAGTTTTACTGGTAGCATTGTCATAATACCTTATGCTGACAGGCTACCTGCTGAAGTTGTGGGTGTTGTAACATGGCGCCAATGTCCCAGGTCTCGATGAGATCCACACCATAGGCTGCCCAGTCTATTGCCTGGCCTGGTTCAGTAATATCGTATAGCATCCATGTGCCGCAGTCCTGCCAAAGCTGATGAGTGTTTCTGTATTCATCGGATATTTTTTTATAGTTACAGATCAGGTAATCGGGTTGTAGATTTTTGGCACGTTGATGATGTTCATCATCAAATTGAGTCAGGATCCAACCAATGCGGTAATCTCCCTGTTTTTTAACACTGGCTAATGCAGAGTAACTGAAGGTGATAATAATGCACTGCTCAAGGCAGGGCATAAGTACCTGCTGGAGCCTCTCAATAACAAAATCCATTCCCCATCGCTCCAGGCTTTCGTCCTTAATTTCAATAAACGCTGTTGCCTGAGGGTATTGCCTCAGTAGATTTATAAACTGTGTCAGTGTCGGTACAGGGGTTGGATTGAACTGATTAGCAAAACGTTCTGGTTCATGCACGCTGATTTTACTGACTTCATTAATCGTTAGATCAAATACACTATCAATACAGCCTGAAGTACGTGCAAAGTGACTATCATGGAGAATAACAAACTGGTGATCGGCAGACATCTGCACGTCCAGCTCAATCATGCAGGCGCCGGCAAGCAGGGCCTGTTCAAGACCCAGCAGGCTATTTTCCGGATACTTTTTTGCATAACCACGGTGTGCGACCAGTATTGGAGTCATATATGATTTACGTTCACTATGAATAGTAATAATGCCTATATTGCTTATTGTGGATAATATAGAGCACAATGTGTTTTCTATGGCTGATAATAAACCCAAAACCTGCCCACGATGCAACAATATCTTCGAATGCAATGCCGATGCTGGCAGACACTGTCAGTGTGCCCAGGTTGAATTGACGCAAGCAGACCGTGAATACATTGCGCTTCAGTATGATGACTGCCTCTGTGTAGACTGCCTGAAACAGATACGCGACAGGTAGATCCTGCCCACTTATTCCGTTCTATAAATAGTAATACTTAAATTTGACATGGATCAACCCTGTCTGGTCGAAATTGATTGATAGTGCTCGACTGGATATTATCGTGATAAAGAATCGTAAATTTCCACAATTTAATATGTACTAATAATGTTTGGATGCTATTGATGAGTAAAGATAAACAGATAACGGCGAATGACGATAGTTTTGCTCTTAAGGTCGGTCTTGCAGAGATGCTCAAGGGCGGCGTTATTATGGATGTGACCAATGCCAGACAGGCAAAAATTGCCGAGGACGCCGGTGCTATTGCGGTGATGGCACTGGAGCGCATACCCTCAGATATTCGCAAAGATGGCGGTGTTGCCCGCATGTCTGATCCCGACATGATTCGCCGTATACAGGATATTGTCTCGATCCCGGTTATGGCCAAGTGCCGCATCGGGCATTTTGTCGAGGCGCAGATCCTGGAGGCGCTCGAAGTCGATTTTATCGATGAAAGCGAGGTGCTGACACCTGCTGATGAGGTCAACCATGTTGCCAAGCATGATTTCAAGGTGCCTTTTGTCTGCGGTGCAACCTGTCTTGGTGAGGCGCTACGTCGTATTGGTGAGGGCGCGGCGATGATGCGTACCAAGGGTGAGGCGGGTAGCGGTAATATCGTCGAGGCCGTGCGCCATATGCGTACGATACAGAATGAAATGCGTCGGTTGACAGTGATGAGTAAGGAACAGTTAATGAGCGAGGCCAAGACCATGGGCGCACCCTACGACCTGGTCTGCTATGTTGCTGAGCACGGTAAATTACCGGTACCGAATTTTTCGGCTGGCGGAATTGCAACACCGGCCGATGCTGCACTGGCACGTCAGCTTGGCGCAGAAGCGGTGTTTGTTGGTTCAGGTATTTTTATGTCAGAGGATCCTGCTGCCAGGGCAGAGGCCATTGTTAAGGCAACTACCTATTATGATGACCCAAAAATACTGATGGAAGTGAGTAGTGGTCTGAAGGCGGGTATGAAAGGGCTGTTGATGCAGGATATCGCTGATGAAGACAGGCTTGCCGACAGGGGCTGGTAATATTTGCTATGTCTTGTGTTGTTGGTGTTCTAGCGTTACAGGGCGCATTTGAAAAACATGTTGAAATGCTATCATCGCTTGGTGTTACCAGCCAGCTGGTCAGGTCTGCTATCGAACTGGAACAATGCAGTGCCCTGATTATTCCAGGTGGTGAATCGACAACCATGAGTATGTTGATACAGAAATTTGATCTGTATGATAACTTACGCAGGTTTTCTGAGGAAAGGCCCGTTATGGGTGTCTGTGCTGGTGCAATTTTAATGGCAGAGTCAGTCGACGACTCCAGGGTTACACCATTGAATATTATGCCGGTCAGGGCTGTACGTAATAATTACGGCCGACAGATACACAGTTTTTCAGCAGAACTTAATTTGTCATTTGACATAAATGGTCCTGCCTATCATGGTTTTTTTATCAGGGCGCCTCTGCTTGAGGCCAAAGATAAAAATATAGAAACCCTGGTAATTTATAATGGCGTACCCGTCATGTTAAAAAAAGGCCATCA
>JAOUPA010000172.1 GCA_029880105.1 Gammaproteobacteria bacterium | reverse complement strand
TGTAAACCAGATACCGATGAATACGCCTGACATGATCGGGTGTCGGACATACCTGTAGAGGGAGTGCAGCTTGAATGGAAGATGGGTATATTCCCTACCGGTAAAATATAGCCAGACCTGTCGCAGGCCAAATAAGTCAAAATGGTTGATCAAAAAGGTGGCATAAAAAACGACCACCCAGCCGCCCAGGCCTATTATTAGTAAAGTATTGTAGATGACATCATTTTCAGCTTGCCAGGCAATGTCAGGCATGGGTTGCCAAAGCAGGCACATTGCAAAGGTTACTATAGCGGTGGCGAGCATAAAGGTGCTGCGTTCGGCGGCTTTTGGTATCACTCCTGTCAGCCATTTTTTAAACTCAGGTCTTGCCATAATGCTGTGTTGCAAACCAAACATCGCTATCAGGCAAAGATTAATGATGATGGCTGAGGCCGTACTCATAGCTGTGCCAGAATCAATTGATTTCGGTACGTACAAATTGAACAGGAACGCGATCAGGTAAACCAGCGCCGCTGATCCCAGCAGGTAGGTGGTAATACCGTAAAGTAAAACAGATATTTTTTTCATTTGAGTCTCCTCCATAGAGACTACAAGTGCAAAGGCATGCACAGGTATTTCTGTTAGGCGATCGATGTTGCTATCGTCAGGGGTATGACTGCATCGGTAATGAACAGTCGTCAGGATTAGTACAAAGGTACTGGAGACATAAGTACCACTAGCTCATGGTGTTGTCAATGATTCCCATTTGCATAATAGGGTTTATATATTTAAATTCATTGACTTAGAACCGTAGTGACGATTACGCAATGCTAATCGTCACTACGGTTTTTACTAACAAAAAAGAAATAGCTGTTTACTACGAGGGATTGGCCTGGTAACCCACACAACAATTTAAGGATACAGGATGATTACACTTTGTTAATCATACAAACATATTCAACTATTGTTTCAAGTTCAGCATCGGCAGAGAACCATTCGGCACCATCGTTGTAGGTAATTTCCCATCCCACTTCTCGGCCTGCACCAGTTGCACCAGCGCCGGGTTATCACGCAAGGCTTTACCACGCGCATTGATTGCAGATGCTTCGGCTTCACCCTTTAATCGAATAGCAGTCGCCTCGGCTTTTGCCTTGGTTTCAACAATATCTGCCTGCACTTTCTCTCGTTCCCAGTTCTGCTTTACTTTCTGCACCTCAACCTCTGCAAGCATACGTTCTTCGATACTACGCTCATAGGCATCAGAAAAATCAATATTTTCTATCTGCACACTTTCAATCATCAACGGCCCCTGCACAACTTTGAAGATAGCATCAAAGACTTCGCGATTGAGACGCTCACGATCCTGAATTGCAGTTACTGCATTAAACTGGCCAAATACCGTTTTAAGTTCCTGATTGGCACGAGGATCTATAAGTCGTGAGACCACGTTGGCTTCTGAACCATAGTCTTCGTAAATTTTGCTAACTTCAGCCGGGTTCATACGGTAGTTAATCGAAAGTGCCAGTGTTGCAGGTTGTTGATCACGCGAATATGCATAAATTTTTTCATAACTGACCTTACGGCTTTGTACGCTCAGATAACGCACTGTATCAATCAGGGGAATTTTAAAACTAAGCCCCGGCTCAGCAACACCGATAACTGCACCGGTGCGCAGTATGACACCACGTTCACCCTGATCAACTGTATACCATGAACCCCAGAGTAATATCGCTGCCAGGACAACAACGACAATGCTTGAACCAAAAAATGTATTACTATTCATTATAGAAATTCCTTATGTTGTTTTTTATTTATGCCAGGTTGGATGAAAAATTGATTTGAGATATTTTTATAGATACATCCTTATCGTGGGACACCATCCTTCTAAAGGAAAGGTTTTACGAACGCTATTTTTAACCTATTTATCTTTAAAATAAAAGGCTTGTAGAACCACGCAGGAAATCATCCATATTAAACTGGACCTAACGCCAGGCGTTTCATTTCCTCCAGTTTATCCCTGATCGCCGCCGCCTCTTCAAATTCAAGATTACGCGCATGTTCGTACATATCCTTTTCCAGTTTCTCCATCTCATTGGATAACTGTTTCGGCGTCATCGCAGTATACTCAGCGCGTTGCTCTGCAATTTTCGAAAGCGCCCTTCCCTCCCTGGTCAAATGTTTATTATCATAACCGGACTCGAGCACATCGGTAACGCGCTTAATAATACCCTGTGGCGTAATTCCCATTTTTTCGTTATGCGCCTGTTGCCTGGCCCTGCGCTGATTGGTAATTGCGATGGAGCGCTCCATCGAACCAGTAATTCTATCGGCATACAGAATCGCCTTGCCGCGAACATTACGCGCCGCACGACCGATACTCTGGATTAGTGAACGATCGGAGCGCAGGAAGCCTTCCTTATCGGCATCGAGAATGGCGACCAGCGAGACCTCGGGCATGTCCAGGCCTTCACGCAGCAGGTTGATACCGACCAGCACATCGAACACACCCATGCGCAGGTCACGAATAATTTCCACGCGTTCAACAGTATCGATATCGGAATGCAGGTAACGCACGCGAACATTATGTTCAGTCAGGTAGTCGGTTAAATCCTCGGCCATGCGTTTGGTCAGGGTCAGGATCAGTACACGCTCATTTTTTTCAACACGGATATTAATTTCTGACAACACATCATCAACCTGTGTTGCCACCGGCCGTACTTCGATTTCCGGATCAAGCAGACCGGTTGGCCTTACCACCTGCTCAATCACCGCATCACTCTTTATTTCTTCATAGGAGCCGGGTGTCGCCGAGACAAAAATCATTTGCGGTGCCATTCTTTCAAATTCTTCAAACCGCAGTGGTCGATTATCCAGTGCCGAGGGCAACCTGAAACCAAAGTTAACCAGGTTCTCCTTGCGCGAACGGTCGCCCTTGTACATTGCACCCAGCTGTGGAATCAGGACATGGCTCTCGTCCACAATCAGTAACGCATCGTCCGGTAGATAATCGAATAGACACGGCGGTGGCTCGCCGGCTTCACGGTTCGACAGGTAGCGCGAGTAGTTTTCGACACCGTTGCAGTAGCCCAGCTCCTGCATCATCTCCAGGTCGAAGCGGGTGCGCTGTTCGAGGCGCTGCGCCTCAACCAGCTTATCCATACCTCTGAGTTCTTCCAGACGCTCTTTGAGTTCTTCACGAATCTGGCCGATGGCCTTGACGACGAGATCGCGTGGGGTCGCGTAATGGGTTTTTGGGTAGACCGTCAGGCGTGCGACCTTGCGTAGCACCTCACCGGTGAGCGGATCAAAATAACTCAGGCCATCGATTTCCTCATCGAACAGCTCGATACGCACCGCCTCCTTTTCCGAATCGGCGGGGTGAATATCAATAACATCACCACGTACACGGTAACAGCCACGGCGCAGCTCCATATCATTGCGCGTGTATTGCAGCTCGGCCAGGCGGCGCAGTATCTGGCGCTGGTCGACAATATCACCCCGCACCAGGTGCAATACCATAGAGAAGTAGGATTCGGGGTCACCCAGGCCGTAAATAGCAGAAACGGTAGCAACAATAATGGTGTCCTTGCGTTCCATCAGCGCCTTGGTGGCAGACAGGCGCATCTGCTCAATGTGCTCGTTGACCGAGGCATCCTTCTCGATAAACGTATCGCTGGCGGGCACGTAAGCCTCGGGCTGGTAGTAGTCATAGTAGGAAACAAAATACTCGACGGCATTGTGCGGGAAGAACTCCTTCATCTCGCCGTAAAACTGCGCCGCCAGGGTTTTATTGGGCGCAAGCACCAGCGTCGGACGCTGGGTCTGCTGAATGATATTGGCGATGGTAAATGTCTTGCCTGAACCGGTCACACCCAGTAAAGTCTGGCGTGCTAATCCTGCTTCGATACCGTCCATCAGCGCCTTTATGGCCGTGGGCTGATCACCAGCGGGCTGATAGTCAGTTACTAATTCAAATTTTCGTGACATGCGTCTACAATAGAGCCTATTTTAATTTATCAACACAGCAGCCTTACGGAACCACACAGTTGAACATCCAAACTTCTGACCGCGTCCAGCGAGTCAAACCTTCCCCTACTCTTGCCGTTACGGCCTTAGCCCAACAGTTACGCGCCCAGGGGCGCGATGTCATCGGCCTGGCTGCTGGCGAACCCGATTTCGATACCCCGGACCACATTAAGGAAGCGGCAATCAAGGCGATCAGGGATGGTTTCACCAAATATACCGCGGTTGAT
>JAOUPA010000171.1 GCA_029880105.1 Gammaproteobacteria bacterium | reverse complement strand
ATTTTCCAGACAAAAAAGACAAAATAGAGCGAGAGCGCAACGATAATTATCATTGCCAGATTTTCAAACAAGGGGCGTGTTTGGGGATGGATAAGTTTAAATCTATCTGGCTGCTGACTGCTGGCACGAATCAGCAGACGCGACAACCTGAGCGAGACTACCGTCCAGACAATAACCGCGACAGTTTTGAACAAGGGCAACACAACCCTTTCGACCTCACCGGACAGGATCAGCATGGCGGCAATCGCGGCACCAATAATAATAATGCTGTAAAAGACCGGCGCCTCTAACAGGCGGATCACCTGATCATCAAGCTGGCTTTTCGATCTGGATGCCAGCCGATGCAGAACCACACTCATAAAAAAGTTAACCAGCTTACCAAATACATAAGCACTAACCAGGATGCCCAGTGCCTGCAAATACGCACTCTCACCAAAAAGTGCCAGATAAGGCTTGATTTGATCAATACTGAATTCAGATGACATAACAGGCTTCTCAGAGACTATCAGGCTAAAATTAACGCCTTAACTTTCGGCGCAATAAAACAGCTAATTTTATACACGGTCATTCATTAAAACCCTGAATATTACCGCGTCCCGCTGACTTCACCCTGTACAGGGCTTCATCAGCTCGTTTCAATACATTCTTTGTTTCCATCTCATCTTTTTTAATTGACGTATAACCCGCACTCACGCCACATAGCTGATCTCCGGAAGAAAGACCCAATGCATCACGTTGACGGGCCTGAAAATCTTTGGCCAGATCCCGATACCATGACTCCATTTGATCCTCGGTACACTTTACTAACACCACCCAGAATTCATCACCACCAACACGTGCACAGTAATCTGTTTCACGACAGCGAGCTCTTAGTGTATTTGCAAATTGGATCAATAGTTGATCGCCGGTTTCATGGCCTAAAGAGTCATTAATCTGTTTCAGATGATCCAGATCTAGTGTAACTACCACAATATCTTCATCTCGACCTGCCAAATCCATAAAGCGAATCATTTCCTGATAAAAAGCCCTGCGATTAAACAATCCGGTCAAATCATCAGTAACACTATAATCTATTAAGTGTTGCTGATAGCCGCTTATATCCTCGGCAATATTTCGAATTTCCTGGACAACACCTTTGGTTTCCAGCAACCTTGATCGAATTTTGACACCCGCGTTTCTATTATCTCTTACAAGTTTCAGTAGTTTTAGAACAGCATCAAAATCATCTGAAAAAATCTGAACCAGACGACATGAAAAATAATAAAACACGGCACTAATAGTAACCAATAAGACAATACCAATAATTGCGTGCGTAATAAGAACGTCCTGCAAATCCTGCTCATCTACAATGGCCTGTAGATACCAGTCAGATCCGGAAATAGGAAACCGTTCCTTTATCTCATAAGAATTGTTACCTAGCACCCCTGATTGAGCAACCAGCATCCCGGTATTTGACATAATTGAAAGCTGCTCACCTTCTGACACCATTCTATCCAGCTCATGCTGCATAGTACGCAAACTAAAACTGGCAAATATAATGCCTACGACCTCTCCGTCTTCCATAATATTTTCCGTAACATCGAAGTGCTGTTTTCCAGCTGTTTCAGCATGCACTGCTGGGTGGGTAACCTGTTGCCCACTAAGCAGCGCTTCCATGTCGGCAAGACACATCGACCCCAGACTCAATTCAGCAGGTTGACCCAGCACATTGCCATCTCCATCAAACAATGCCAGACCTATACTCTCCGGCAATAACTTCTGGGTAACAGCAGCCCATTCCTGAGCCGCCTGAACGCCTGAAAACATCACGATATTTTTGACTTCATCCTGAACCGATAGCTGGCGGACAATCTCCTGGTAAAAGCCAACAGTATGAGAAATACCCTGTGCCTTAATACTAAGATCCTGCATTTGGTCCCTATTAGCTTGCTCTAGAGTAAATTCCTTAAAGCTGATGAATGAAATGGCACCTAATACGCCTACGATACACATCACAAGCAATGAATAGATCATTGAAAACTGGTGTATCGAAATCTGTTTCATTTATTTTTTACTCGGACAATACAGACTATTTTTTCATTGTTGCAAAATGCTCAACAATCATTAAATCGACAACATTGTCTTGCGATAGTGTTTCAACTCGGCAATCGAGTCCTTGATGTCATCCATGGCCAGATGGTTACCGGTTTTGGCAAAACCTTCCAGCGCCTGAGGTGCCCAACGAGTGGCGAGCTCTTTTAATGAACTGACATCCAGATTGCGATAGTGGAAATATTCTTCCAGCTCCGGCATCCAGCGGGCAAGGAAGCGACGATCCTGGCAGATACTGTTACCGCACATCGGAGATTTTCCCTGGGGCACATATTTTCTCAGGAAAGCAATGGTGACGGCTTCAGCAGTCTGTTCTGAAATAGAGCTATTGCGCACACGTTCGGTCAACCCGGTTTTGCCATGCTGGTTGGTACACCACTCATCCATGCCATTAAGCAACTCATCACTCTGATGCACGACCACAGATGGGCCCTCGTCGATAATATTCAGGTTCTTATCGGTAACGATGGTGGCGATTTCAATGATTCGATCTGACAACGGGTCAAGGCCGGTCATTTCCAGATCAATCCAGATCAAATTTTCATCATTGGGTTGGGACATAGCAGTTTCCTTATGATTAGTGGCTTTTTAGCCAGGTTGTTATCTAGCCATCAGGCCTTATAGGATAGATAATACAGTAACCATCGTTATTCTCAATATAAGGAAACACATGCACACGTTTACCCAGTTGTTTTTGTTTATGTTTATTCTCTCGATTGGCCTGCGTCTATGGCTATCGGCACGCCAGATTGCCCATATTCGCCAGCACCGTGGTGAAGTGCCCGCCTCGTTCGCCGACAAGATTTCACTGGAAGAACACCAGAAGGCCGCCGATTACACCACCACCAAAACCCGTTTTGGCCGCTGGCCACTGTTTTATGAAGCCTGCCTGCTACTGATCTGGACACTCGGTGGCGGTCTGGAGTGGCTGGATCAGAATATTATTGCCATGGGCTTCAGCCCGATTATGACCGGCATCACAGTCATGCTGGCATTCATGCTAATTTCATCTGCCCTGGATTTGCCCTTTTCAATCTACAGCACGTTCGTTATCGAAGAAAAATTTGGCTTCAACAACACCACGGTAAAAACCTTCATCATTGACATATTCAAAGGCGCCGCACTGGCACTCGCCATTGGTGTGCCCCTACTCTTCGCCATACTCTGGCTGATGCAACAGATGGGTGAACTGTGGTGGATTTATACATGGGCCCTGTTATCCGGCTTCAGTATTCTAATGATGTGGATCTATCCCACCTGGATTGCCCCTATCTTCAACAAGTTTGAACCCCTCGAAGAAGGCGAAACACTCAGCCGCATCAAAAATCTGCTTGAGCGTTGTGGTTTTAGCAGCGATGGCGTCTTTGTCATTGATGGCTCGAAACGCTCTTCTCACGGCAACGCCTACTTCTCTGGCTTTGGTCGCAACAAACGCATTGTGTTTTACGATACCCTGCTGAAAATGCTCAGCGATGATGAGCTCGAAGCCGTACTGGCACACGAACTCGGGCACTTCAAGAAAAAACACATTATCAAAAGCATTATGATCTCATTTGCCACTACCTTTATTGGACTCGCCATTCTGGCCTGGCTGATGAAAAATGAGTGGTTTTATAACGCCCTCGGAGTCAGCACTGCCTCAACTTATATGGCACTACTCTTATTCACTATAATTTCTCCCGTTTTTACCTTCGCACTTAGCCCGTTGATGAGCCTGTTCTCTCGCAAGAACGAATTCGAGGCCGATGCCTTTGCCGCCGAACAAACCGACGCCCAGTACCTGGTCAAGGCCCTGGTTGGCCTGTACCGCGAAAATGCCAGTACGCTGACACCTGATCCAGTATATTCTGCTTTTTATGACTCACACCCGCCCGCACCTGTTAGAATTGCCCACTTGAACGCACAGGCATAAACTCACGTGCACGAGGAATCTGATTATGAAAAAATTTTATTTATCTGTACTCACATCTACCGCCCTGTTCTGCCTGGTTTCAAATGCACAGGCTGAAAAAGACCAGGAAACATACCAGCACGGCGAAGAAGTACATCAACAACACTGCGTCAAATGCCATACTGATTCAGTATATACACGTGAAGATCACTTCGTAAAATCCATGGAGGCACTCGGTAAGCAGGTTAAACGCT
>JAOUPA010000039.1 GCA_029880105.1 Gammaproteobacteria bacterium | reverse complement strand
CGATTGGAATAAATTCCTCGGGTGATATAAAGCCTAATTCTGGATGGTGCCAGCGTACCAGTGCTTCGGCAGCGACCGTGTGTCCTGTTTTCTGATCGACCATCGGTTGATAGTAAACATCTAGCTGATCATGTTTGATGGCTTCCCTCAGGTCATGCATCAGCTTTAGTTGTCTGATATTGTCGGAGTCCTTGCTCTGATCGTAAATCACATAGTGGCTACGCGTCTGTTTAGCCTGATACATGGCAATGTCAGCGCGTTGCAACAGGGTTTCAGTATCGCTGCCATCCTGTGGATAGAAAGTGATGCCTATGCTGGCACTACTTTCAATGCGGGTGTCTTCGATGCTAAAAGGAATTTTCAGGCTGTTTAATATTTTTCTGGCACAGGTGACGGCACCCTCCTGCTCGGTATCAGGAAGCAGTATGGCAAATTCATCGCCTCCTAGCCGGGCCAGAGAATCATTTTCTCGGAGTGTTTCCTGAATTATTTTACTGATTTTTTTTAGCATTAGATCACCGAAGTGGTGGCCGAGCGCATCATTAATCTCCTTGAAATTATCCAGATCCATGAGCAGGAGAGCAAAAGGTGATTTATTTCGATTAGAGGCTAGCTGTGCCTGATTAAGTCGATCATAAAGCAGGTTCCGATTAGGCAGACCTGTGAGATTGTCATGCAGTGCCTGAAATTTAATGACTTCATTCTTTTCTTTGAGGCGTCGGCTGATAATGGTACTGAGCAAAATTGCCAGCCAGACAGCTATCCAGATAATAATGATGCTGGTAGCCAGCAGGCGCATCGCCAGTTTGAAGTCAGTCTGATGCTGGCCGGTTGAATCATCATGCAAGATTGTGAGGCGGCGCCGATTATCGGTAAACTGGCTGGTGTTCCAGTGATAAGTATGATCGTCGATTTTTAAAACACCATAATCTGCCGTTGTCGGGCCAGATTTTTTAATAGACTGCGCTACGTTGCTGGCAAGGCTTGCAGGCGGTTGGGTAGTGCGGCCGGCTACGAAATGAGAACCATCCATGTTTTCAATTAAAAGAATGGTGTCAGCGGTTGCGAATTTATCATGCATTGCATCCAGCGTGGCTTGAGTAAGCGTTTCTGTGCCAGTTATTGACCAGTGCCTGTGCATGGTTTCGGCCATATATTGTAGCAGTTCGTTGTGATTTTGATCATGGCCGTCATTAATAATCCAGTAGGCAATGCTGCCAAAGACAGCCAATGACAAAATAGTGATACCGAGAATTGATACCGTTAGTTGAGTTGAAAACTTCATGTTTTCGAGAAATTCCTAAATTTCAGATCTGGACTTGCAGTAGGTGTTAATACCAGCAACAGCGTACAAAGGGCAAAATTGGACAAGTGCCACGATTAGATTCATTGAGCCGAATATGCCGACGATGGTAGCGCTGAACTCATCCTGGATCAGGCTGAGATCAAAGAAACCAAAATAGATCATGCAGATGCTGATGCATAATCGGATAATCTGGTCGAGACGACCAATATTTTTAGATATTGAGAAATTCATGAAGCATTCCTTTATTTAGTACATTTAGACGGTCAGAATTGCTATGAAATGTAATGCCACCAGATATCCATAAAGACCATGTGGCAAATATAGCATATGGAAATTAAGGTTGTGAAGTAAACATTGGTGAGAGAAGACAGACGATTTCGTTAATTTCAGTGTGTGGCGGATGTGGTAATCAAGTAAATATCGTAACGGGTTTTTTTGCTGTGGATAGATGCCGCCGGTTTTTTATCGGCTAGGAAGGGGGCATGGGCAGGGCGTTTTACCACGACTCTTTCCCTTGCGTAACGAAGAGCCGACTCTAAGAGCATTGCGTTATTTTCATCTTTACCTAGCAATCGCTGCAGAATTTGCATGTCTTTTTTGACTAGGGCTGATTTTTTTCTTTCCGGAAACATAGGGTCGAGATATACAACATCAGGATATTGATCTTTAGTCATGTTTTTCAGATAGTCAATGGCATCCTGCTGGTGCAGTTCAAAGCTATCAGTTAGTACATGTGCACTGTGTTCATGGTTCAGACCACGGTTTATACCGTCCAGTATCAGTTGGCATAGAATAGGGGATTTTTCGACCAGCGTCATACGGCAGCCCAGCGTGGCCAGAATGTAGGCATCACGCGCTAAACCAGCAGTGACATCTAGGACGTTGGGGTTCTTGCCCTGTTTTAGCCCGATCGCTTTGGCGATGGCCTGACCACGGCCACCACCGAATTGCTGGCGGTGAGCCAGTGCACCATGCACAAAATCGACATAGATACTGGTATTGAGTTGTCGATCGTAAAGTTCGATATGATCTTCGGCAAATATGAGCTGTAAATCGTGGATGCTATCTTTGTCTTTGAGCAGGTCAAGTTTTTGCTGCTCTGCAAATGTCTGGGCCTGTTCATATCGGAGTGCATTGTCGCAAACAAAGCAGATTGAAGGTGGATTTTGTGTTTTAGACATAATGTTTCAGAATGATTGACAGCTGTTATCATAGCCTAGATGAATGAGCAGATGAACAATGGTATGCATAGATATATAGATATCGGGGTTAATTTGACCGCTAGCTCGTTTCGTAATGATCTTGATGATGTGGTCAAGCGGGCGTTGAATGCAGGTGTCACTGAAATGATTGTGACTGGCACAGATATTGACCACAGTCACAGGGCAATTGAATTGTGTGCACACTATCCTGCTACCTTGTTTGCAACAGCGGGTGTACACCCGCATCATGCGGATGACTATACCGGTGATACCAGCAGGCAGTTGGAAGAGTTCTGTCAGCAGGACTGTGTGCTGGCGGTGGGTGAGTGTGGTCTGGATTTCAATCGGAACTTTTCAACTCAGCAGAATCAGCGTTATGCGTTTGAGGCTCAGCTGGCACTATCGTCTGAAATAGGCAAGCCCGTGTTCCTGCATCAGCGAGACGCGCATGATGAATTTGTGGCAATGTTGAAAAATGCGCGGCCACAGTTAGTTAATGCTGTAGCGCATTGTTTTACGGGTACAGCTGCTGAAGTGAATGACTATCTTGGACTGGATATGTATATTGGTGTCACCGGCTGGATTTGTGATGAGCGACGAGGAGGCGATTTACAACAGGCTGTGAAACAAATCCCGTTAGATCGTATTATGCTGGAGACCGATGCTCCCTACTTATTGCCAAGAGATTTAAAAGAGATACCAGTAAAAAGCCGGCGTAATGAACCCTGTTATCTCCCGCATATTGCCGAGGCTGTGTCACGTTACATGGGGGTGGATCTGGAAGAGTTGCAACGGGCGACAATGGTAAATACAAAACGGTTTTTTAATATTTAATGAGTTTGGTCAAGAAGCCTCCGCTTGTTGATTGTACTTAAGGCTGGCTAAGGTTAATCTGTTGGCTTTAGCGTCAACTAATAATAAATATTTTTAGATAATACTCTTGAATAAACCAGTACTCGCTTTTTTAAAATCAATGATGGGTAGCGTGCGAGACCTTGCTCCAATTATTATCGTGATTGGTTTTTTTCAGCTCTTTGTCCTGCAGCAGCCACTGGAAAACATTGCAAGCCTGATATCAGGTGTTTTTTTCGTTATTCTGGGTCTTACTTTTTTTATCTATGGACTGGAGATGGGACTATTTCCTATTGGTGAAAGCATGGCGCACGCCTTTGCTCAAAAAGGCAGTGTTTTCTGGTTGTTGGCTTTTTCTTTTGCATTAGGCTTTGGCACCACTGTGGCAGAACCCGCATTGATTGCAGTTGCCGATGAAGCGGCAAAAGTAGCGGCCAGGGCCGGGCATATCGGTAGTGATATTGCGGCCATGAATAGTTATTCAACCGGATTACGATTTACCGTGGCACTTTCCGTGGGTGTGGCGATTGTTGTTGGTGTACTGCGAATACTGTTGAACTGGCCAATTCATCTGATGATTATGATTGGTTATGTCCTAGTTATCATTATGACCGGGTTTGCGCCAGAGGAAATTATCGGTATTGCCTATGATTCGGGTGGTGTGACTACCTCGACAATTACAGTGCCATTAGTCACCGCGTTGGGTATTGGTCTGGCTTCTTCGATTGCCGGGCGCAATCCGATGCTGGATGGTTTCGGGTTGATAGCGTTTGCCTCTCTATTACCGATTATTTTTGTACTGGGCTACGGGATGATAGTCTAATGCAGTGGGTCCCTGAGTTTCTTCAGCTGTTCTGGTCAACGCTGTTTGACGTAGTGCCTATCGCCGGCATTATTTTTGGCTTCCAGTTTCTGGTTATTCGTAAACCGGTTAAAAATCTGAAGAAAGTTTTAATCGGTATGTTTTATGTACTGCTGGGCATCACACTTTTCCTGTTGGGGCTGGAACAGGCATTGTTCCCGATGGGGCGCATGATGGCCGAGCAGCTGACTAACCCTGATTTTCTCAACAGTGTTCGCCTGACGACGGGTGCTCTGCAATGGCAGGATTATTACTGGGTGTATATTTTTGCGTTTGCGATTGGCATCAGTACTGCATTAGCCGAACCTTCGTTGATCGCGGTAGCCATCAAGGCCAATGAAGTTTCGGCAGGCGCTATTGGAGTATGGGGTTTGCGTCTTGCGGTTGCACTTGGTAGTGCAGTGGGTATTTCGCTCGGCACTTATCGTATTGTCACCGGTGTACCCATTCACTATTTCATCATCGCAGGTTATGTGATTGTTATTATTCAAACTTTCTATGCGCCCAAGGCCATCGTGCCGTTGGCTTTTGATTCGGGTGGTGTGACCACCTCGACAGTTACGGTGCCCCTGGTTGCGGCCCTGGGTTTGGGGTTGGCTGAGACCGTGCCAGATCGAAGCGCGTTGATAGATGGTTTTGGCCTGATCTCGTTTGCCTGTTTGTTCCCGATTATTTCGGTGATGGGATATGCGCAGCTTTCGGAGTGGCAAGTGAAAAAAAGTAAATAAGGTTTGGTGGTATATGCTTAATAAAATATTTATTGATGTGTTCAATGGGAGGTGCGTATGCATTTCAAATTAATAATAGCTCTGGTAGAAGATGAAAAGACAGACAAGGTGATGCAGGCGGCGCGCGAGTCGGGCGCTACTGGTGCCACGGTGATCAATAATGCGCGTGGTGAAGGCATGGCGATAAGCAAAACCTTTTTTGGACTTTCTCTGGAGACGCAGCGTGATATGTTGCTGTTCCTGGTCGAGGAGCATTTAAGCAGGCACATACTCGAAAAAATAAGTGATGTTGGCGAGTTTGATGTCAGGCCCGGCACAGGTATCGCGTTTCAGATAGACGTAGAAGATGCGGTTGGCGTGGCTGCACAAGTTCAAAAATTGACTGATGTTGTAGAGGAGGCTTTGTAATGATTTCTGAAAGAAAAATTGTTCGTGTCCGAGACGTAATGAAAACGCAGTTCGATATGATTGATGGCAAGATGACGGTGATGGATGCGCTGCAAACCATGAAGCACGTTGAAACCAAATCATTGCTGGTTGATAAACGCCATGATGATGATGAATACGGTATTCTGCTGCTATCTGATATTGCAAAAAATGTACTGGCAAAAGATCGTTCGCCAGCACGTACCAATGTTTACGAGATCATGTCGAAGCCGATATTACCGGTCGATCCGCAGATGGATATTCGTTACTGTGCAAGATTCCTGGAACGGTTTGGCCTGTCGCGAGCACCGGTCGTAGAAAATGGTAAAGTAATTGGTATCGTGAGTTTTACCGACCTGGTGCTACGAGGCCTGGTTGAATTTGATGTTAATGGGTAGTTTTTAAGAGATTGATTTCAGGTTAACGGTTTTCATCTTGAGTAAAGGCTGCTTCCAGCGTGTTGTGCATCAACATGGCCACGGTCATTGGACCGACACCCCCGGGAACTGGGGTTATCCAGGCGGCTTTTTTGGAAGCAGCTTCAAAATCGACATCGCCAGTTAGTTTGCCATCTTCCGTTCGGTTGATGCCGATATCGATTACGGTAGCACCGGGTTTGACCCATTCGCCCTTAACGATGCCGGGTTTACCCACGGCAACAACCAGAATATCTGCGCTAGCTACATGTTCAGCTAGGTTGGTAGTGAATCGGTGGCAGGTTGTTACTGTCGCACCGGCCAGCAGCAATTCCAGTCCTACAGGTCGGCCAACGTGGTTGGAGGCGCCGACTACTACAGCGTGTTTGCCTTTGGCATTAATGTTGCTGAACTCCAGTAGTTTCATCACTCCATAGGGTGTACAGGAGCGCAGCATGGGCATGCGTACTGCCAGGCGGCCAATATTATAGGGATGGAAGCCATCTACATCCTTCTCCGGGATTATGGTTTCAATGACTTTCTCAAAGTTGATATGATCTGGCAGCGGCGCTTGCACCAAAATGCCGTGAACGCTGTCATCCTCATTCAGTTCATTGATGAGCTTTAACAGGTTTTCTTCACTCGTTTCTGTAGGTAGGCGGTAAGATGTAGAAATAATGCCGACATCTTTACATGCATTCTCCTTGTTGCGGACATACACCTGGGAAGCGGGATCTTCACCAATCAGGATAACAGCCAGACCGGGGGCTAGTTTGCCAGCGGCGACGCGTACGCGTACGCGCTCGGCCATTTGTTCACGTATTTGTGCTGCGATGGCCTTGCCATCAATAATATTTGCCGACATATTACTTTTATTGTTCGAAGAGTAAGGGTGCAGATTCTCTCATGCGGTATATGTCCGCTACAAGATGAAAGTAGGCTAAAACACTCTCCCAATTCGCCAATATCGCCTTGACCAGAATAGGGACTGCGCGTATCATTCCCCGCCTCCACGTTTCCAGCTGGAAACGTGGAGTATCGGGGTATAGCGCAGTCTGGTAGCGCGTCTGCTTTGGGAGCAGAATGTCGGGAGTTCGAATCTCTCTACCCCGACCAAATTGATTAGGGCTGGCAGGTAAGCGAGTCGAGTTAGGGGAATAATCGGGAGCAATCTGGAACGTGCATAGCATGGTCTAAAATGCAAAATACAGGATATATTTTGTAAGCTCTCTAGCCCCTGACCAAATTCTGGTTGTCTGGATAGAATTGTAGTTATTCAAATACTGCGCCTGTAGCTCAATCGGATAGAGCATCGGCCTTCTAAGCCGAGGGTAGCAGGTTCGAATCCTGCCAGGCGCGCCATTTTGTTTATGGTGGACGTAGCTCAGTTGGTAGAGTCCCGGATTGTGATTCCGGTTGTCGTGGGTTCGAGCCCCATCGTCCACCCCATTTTTCATTACAGTCATCCTTAGGCTGTATAAAATATGAATTTCTGGGTTGTTAGCTCAGTTGGTAGAGCAGGAGACTCTTAATCTCTTGGTCCAGGGTTCGAGTCCCTGACGACCCACCATGAAATATGCAATTAATTCCAAAAAATTGCTGTATTTATGCTGATTTAGGCATATTTAACGGTTTTTTTTGGTATGATTCGCACCCTATAAGCGAGAGTGGCGGAATTGGTAGACGCGCTGGTTTTAGGTACCAGTGTCTTTGACGTGAGAGTTCGAGTCTCTCCCCTCGCACCATATTATCATTTCTTCTTTAAAATTAAGAACATACACTGAGGTGTTTATGCAAGTTTCAGTCGAAACAGGGGAAGGGCTTGAGCGTAAATTGACGGTTCAAGTGCCAGCGGAAACAATCGATGCTCAAGTTGAGAGCAGGCTACAATCGATGAAAGGTCGAGTTAAAGTCGACGGTTTCCGTCCCGGTAAGGTGCCTTTCAAGGTTGTTAAACAGCATTATGAATCACAGGTATTCCAGGAAGTAGCAAGTGAAGTCATGCAGAATTCTTTTCGAGATGCAGTTATTCAGGAAAATTTGCGCCTAGCAGGGGACCCGTCTATCGAGCCTATTAGTTTTCAGTTAGGCCAGCCTCTTGAATATATCGCTACTTTTGAAGTGTATCCTGAGTTTGAGTTAGCACCGGTAGCCGATCTTGAGGTTGAAAAGGTTGTAGCCGAAGTAACAGAGGCAGATGTTGATAGTCTGCTTGAAACCTTGCGTAAGCAGAAAGCTAGCTGGAACGAGGTTGGCCGTGCTTCAGAGCAGGGTGATCGCGTGACGATTAATTTCAAGGGTCGTGTCGATGGTGAACTGTTCGATGGCGGTTCTGCAGATAATGTACCGTTGGTACTGGGTTCTGGCAGTATGATTCCAGGTTTTGAAGATCAAATTATTGGTATGTCTAAAGGTGCTGAGTCGACTATAAGTGTGAATTTCCCTGCTGATTATGCGGCCGCTAATCTGGCTGGTAAGGCAGCTGAGTTTGATATTACCCTTATTAAAATCGAAGCACCTGAATTACCTGAATTGAATGATGCTTTTGCCAAGGATTTTGGTGTTGAAGACGGTGGTTTGGAGAGATTACGTGAGGATGTTCGTAGTAATATGCAACGTGAATTAGATAACCGTTTAAGTCATAATTTGAAGTTCCAGGTGATGAATAAGCTGTTAATGGCTAATCCAGTAGAGGTACCTAAGCTGGCTGTGCAGGAGGAAGCACAGCAACTGCATAAGCAGGCTAGTACCCAGGCTGGTAGTAAGCAACCAGTTGAAGTATTTATGAATGAAGCTGAGAGCCGTGTAAAATCAGGTATGATTTTAGGCGAATTGGTTAAACTTTCTGGTGTTCAGGTTGATCAGTCTAAAGTTATTGAGCGTATTGAATTGATGGCCAGGGATTACCAGGATCCCAGCGAGTTTGTGAACTATTACAAGAGTAATACACAGTTGCTACGCGGAGTTGAATCACTTGTGCTTGAAGATATAGTTATTGACTGGGTGGTCGGTCAGGCTCAGGTATCAACTGTGAGTAGCTCATTTGATGAGGTAATGAAGCCTGCATCAGCTATATAAAAGGTAAAAGGCATGCATAAATTTCCACAATTTAATGGTCAGACCGGCGGTGCACTTGAAACTCAGTCATTGGGTCTGATTCCAATGGTGGTGGAGCAGACATCACGCGGTGAACGCTCTTACGATATCTATTCCCGCCTGTTGAAGGAGCGAGTGATTTTTATTGTTGGACCCATTGAAGATCATATGGCCAATTTGATTGTGGCGCAGTTATTGTTCCTGGAATCAGAAAACCCGGATAAAGATATATCTGTCTATATCAATTCGCCGGGTGGCTCAGTGACCGCGGGTATGGCGATTTATGACACCATGCAGTTTATCAAACCCGATGTGAGTACCTTATGCATCGGTCAGGCGGCCAGTATGGGGGCATTTTTGCTTGCTGGCGGTACCAAGGGAAAGCGTTTTTGTTTGCCTCATTCCAGGGTGATGATTCACCAGCCACTGGGCGGCTTTCAGGGGCAGGCGACTGATATTGATATCCATGCCAGAGAAATCCTGAAGATTCGTGAACAGTTGAACCGATTACTGGCTCACCACACGGGGCAGTCGATTGAAACCATCGATAACGACACCGAACGTGACAATTTCATGAGTTCCAGTCAGGCCAAAGAATACGGTCTGGTTGATGATGTATTAGATAAAAGAGCTCAGGGCCCTGCTTAATATCGGCTGAATTGGGACGAATTCCTGACGAAAAAAGGTTTTTTCTGGCCGTGTTTTCTGTTGAAATGACTGTTATGAGCTATTGTTACCCTATGTAAATTTTTGGCGCCCTGCAGTTTTTTGTGATTCATGTGGCGCGTGACAGACAAGAGGTTGAGCCTTAGGCTTGAGATTTAGATGAGCGACGATAAAAATCACCCTGGTAACGATTCCGAGAAGCTGCTTTACTGCTCTTTTTGTGGCAAGAGTCAGCATGAAGTAAAGAAACTGATTGCCGGTCCTTCCGTCTATGTTTGCGATGAATGTGTTGAGCTATGTAACGATATTATCCTCGAAGAGATGGAGGAAGAGACCTCTTCGGCGATTCGCAAATTGCCCACGCCTCGGGAAATTCACGACACCCTGGATGATTATGTCATTGGCCAGGAGAAGGCAAAAAAAGTCCTTGCCGTTGCCGTCTACAATCACTATAAACGTCTGGAAGTTAAGCATAAAAAAGACGAAATCGAGCTTTCCAAGAGCAATATTCTGCTGATAGGTCCAACTGGCTCTGGCAAAACCCTGCTGGCTGAAACCCTGGCGCGTTTGCTAGATGTGCCATTCACGATCGCCGATGCAACCACACTGACCGAAGCTGGTTATGTGGGTGAAGACGTTGAAAATATTATTCAAAAATTGCTGCAAAAATGCGATTACGATGTCGAGAAAGCACAAACGGGCATCGTTTATATTGATGAGATAGATAAAATCTCGCGTAAGTCTGATAACCCATCTATTACCCGCGATGTATCGGGTGAGGGTGTACAGCAGGCGCTGTTGAAATTAATCGAAGGCACGATTGCATCGGTACCCCCGCAGGGCGGACGAAAACACCCTCAGCAGGAGTTTCTGCAGGTTGATACCAGTAAAATATTATTTATCTGTGGTGGCGCCTTTTCTGGCCTGGATAAGATTATTCGTCATCGTTCTGAGAAGGGTGGTATTGGATTCGGTGCTGAGGTTCACTCGATTGACGAAAAACGTCATTTAAATGATGTATTGAGTGATCTTGAGGCGGATGACCTGATTCAATATGGACTGATTCCAGAGTTTGTAGGGCGTTTACCTGTAGTCGCAACTTTGAATGAACTGGACGAAGAGGCGCTGGTTACTATTCTGACGCAACCCAAAAATGCACTGGTAAAACAGTATTCCAAGATGATCGAAATGGAAAATTGTGAACTTGAGCTGCGTGATGATGCGTTACATGAAATAGCCAAAAAGGCCATGGAACGCAAAACTGGCGCACGTGGCTTGCGTACGATTCTGGAAAATACCCTGCTTGATACTATGTATGAACTGCCATCCAGGAACGGCGTCACCAAAGTAGTTATCGATGCCTCGGTTATTAAAGGTGATAACCAGCCTTTACTGGTTTATGAAGGCGGCGATCATAAGCGCGTCTCTCAAGAGTAGGCCTGATAGTAAATAAAACCCTGTTTGTTAGTTTTCGCACTTGAAAAACTTGCAGGCAGCCCTCAGTGGTACAGAGAATTCATAATTAAGGGGCACACATGGCCAGTTCTAGTGATAAAGACCAATCTAATCCATCTGTAGCAGCAGAAGTTCCAGTTTTACCATTACGAGATGTAGTGGTTTATCCTCATATGGTAATACCGCTGTTTGTTGGGCGTGAAAAATCCATTCATGCACTTGATGCAGCAATGCAGGACAATAAAAAGATTCTGCTGATTGCGCAGAAAAGTGCCGATATTGATGAGCCTGGAATTAATGATGTACACACCATTGGTACATTAGCCACAATTCTTCAGTTGCTAAAATTACCTGACGGAACGATTAAGGTACTGGTTGAAGGTGTGCAACGTGCAAAAATTAATGATCTGCATGAAAGTAATGACTTCTTTGTAGCCAGTTATATCGAAATTAATGAGACGACTGATGAAGATGAGCGTGAGCTTGAAATTCTTGCGCGCTCCATCCTTAACGCATTCGATCAGTATGTAAAACTCAACAAAAAAGTGCCTGCTGAGATACTTACCTCACTGGCGGGTATTGATGAGCCGTCACGGCTTTCTGATACGATTGCTGCTCATATGTCACTGAAACTTGACGAAAAACAGAAAATTCTCGAGATTGAAAGTGTGCACAAACGGCTTGAATACCTGATGAGCCTGATTGATGCTGAGATTGACCTGCTGCAGATTGAGAAACGCATCCGTGGCCGTGTTAAGCAGCAGATGGAAAAAAGTCAGCGTGAGTATTATCTGAATGAGCAGATGAAGGCAATCCAGAAAGAACTGGGTGATATGGAAGATGTGCCTAATGAGATCGAAGAGCTTGAGCGACGTATTGAAGCGGCGGGTATGAGCAAGGAGGCGAATAAGAAAGCTACCAGTGAACTCAATAAGCTGAAAATGATGTCACCGATGTCAGCGGAAGCGACGGTTGTGAGAAATTACATCGACTGGTTAGTTGACTGCCCGTGGAAGAAAAAATCAAAAATTCGACGTGATTTAGCTGGCGCTGAAAAAGTACTCAATGATGATCACTATGGGCTCGATAAAGTTAAAGAGCGCATCCTTGAATATCTTGCTGTGCAGCAGCGTGTCAATAAACTAAAAGGGCCTATCCTGTGCCTGGTTGGACCTCCGGGTGTGGGTAAAACTTCATTAGGGCAATCTATTGCGCGTGCAACTAATCGCAAATATACGCGTATGGCATTGGGTGGTGTACGTGATGAGTCTGAAATTCGTGGCCACCGTCGAACCTATATTGGCTCACTTCCCGGCAAGGTTATCCAGAACCTGAGCAAGATAGGTACACGTAATCCGCTGTTTTTGTTAGATGAAATTGACAAAATGGCAGCAGACTTTCGTGGTGACCCAGCTTCGGCACTGCTGGAAGTGCTTGATCCTGAGCAAAATCATACTTTTTCTGACCATTACCTAGAAGTGGATTTTGATCTGTCTGACGTGATGTTTGTTGCCACGGCAAACAGTATGAATATTCCTGGGCCGTTACTCGACCGTATGGAGGTCATCCGTCTGCCGGGTTATACCGAAGATGAAAAAGTGGCGATTGCTAAAAAATACCTGTTACCAAAACAAATAGAAGATAGCGGTTTGAAGGAAGATGAGTTACAGGTTAGTGATGCTGCGTTGCGAGATATTGTACGGCTGTACACACGCGAGGCGGGTGTGCGTAATCTACAGCGTGAGCTCGCTAAAATTTGTCGCAAGGTTGTTAAACAAATGGTGCTGAAGCCAGGAAGTAAGGCGACTGTAGTTACCCCTAAAAATCTTGAAAACTATCTGGGTGTGAAACGTTTCCGTTACGGGGTTGCTGAAAAGCATAATCAGGTAGGACAGGTTAATGGTCTGGCATGGACTGAGGTAGGTGGTGAACTGTTAACAATTGAATCTGCAGTGATGCCTGGTAAAGGTAAGCTATCTTATACCGGCCAGTTAGGTGACGTTATGCAGGAGTCAATTCAGGCGGCAATGACTGTGATACGTAGTCGTTCAGCCTCATTGGGACTGGCGGATAATTTTCAGGATGATAAGGATATTCACGTACATGTACCTGAAGGTGCAACACCAAAAGATGGCCCAAGTGCAGGTGTTGGTATGTGTACAGCACTAACATCATCATTGACTGGCATACCTGTTAAGGCGAATGTTGCAATGACAGGAGAAATCACGCTACGTGGTGAGGTGCTGCCTATCGGTGGCCTCAAGGAAAAATTACTGGCGGCTCATCGTGCAGGTATTGATACCATTATTATTCCTCAGGATAATGAAAAAGACCTGGTTGAGATACCTAAAAATATTCTGTCAAAACTGGACATTAAACCCGTTCGATGGATAGATGAAGTGCTTGAAGTGGCGTTAGAGGAAATGCCGACACCACTTGAAGATGCACCTGCAACTAGCAGAAAAACAAGTACAAAAACAAAAAAAACAGGTGGTCGAGTGAGGCATCACTGATCTCTGCACCAAATAGAGCTAAGTGTTAATTTATCAGGGAAGATATTGCTCTAATTGCATAAAACCCGCATTTTTCCTGCTTTTTTCATTGACAGCGCTTGCTGCGGACTGGTATAAAATGCACGGCTTTTATATTTCAGCGCCAGTAACATCTCATAATAAGAGCAGAAAAATATAAAAGATGCGTAAAAGCAAAAATACAAAATTATAAACATAATCAAATCATCTTAAATACATAGGAAATTATAATGAATAAATCTGAATTAATTGATGCAGTTGCAGAAGCAGCTGGTTTATCTAAGGCTGACTCAACTCGTGCATTTGATGCTGTTATTGAAGTTATTACAAATGCAATGAAAGGCGGCGATCAAGTAAGTATTGTTGGTTTTGGTTCTTTTCTGGTTCGTGAGCGTTCTGCACGTACAGGTCGTAATCCTCAGACTGGTGCAGAAATTCAAATTAAGGCAGCTAAAGTGCCTGCGTTTAAACCTGGCAAAGCGCTTAAGGAAGCTGTAAACTAGCGCGCTCTTTTGGCCGGGTGGTTAGCTCAGCTGGTAGAGCGTCGCCCTTACAAGGCGAATGTCGGGGGTTCGATCCCCTCACCACCCACCAATTTCGGACCGGTAGTTCAGCTGGTTAGAATGCCGGCCTGTCACGCCG
>JAOUPA010000001.1 GCA_029880105.1 Gammaproteobacteria bacterium | reverse complement strand
GAACAGGGCCGTGCCACACTTGCCGACTACATCAACGAAAAAAATGTTTACGCCGCGGGGCGTCTCGATCGCGACAGCGAAGGCCTGCTGATTCTCACCGATGACGCCATCAGACAATTACAACAGGGCGTCAAACTCAAGGATGGCATTACCCGCCCCGCCAGGACCAGGATCATCAACCAACCTGAATGGTTATGGCCACGCCAGTCACCGATTAGAGAACGCAACAATATTCCAACTTCATGGATTGAGCTAAAAATATCCGAAGGCAAGAACCGACAGGTTAGACGCATGACTGCAGCTGTTGGCTTTCCGACTTTGCGCCTGATACATCAAAAAATTGGATAATTTGATTTAATGGATTTACAGTCAGAAACTGCAAATTTATCAGAACCACCTGACAACCATACTGAAGACAACAGTAAAGGCACTCTCTAATAAGTCTGACAATTCCTCTCGTTTGACAACAATGCACCGTCTTTTTTACCAACTCATGGATACTCATTGATGAATATAAGATATGACCTGGCAAACGTGTTATTAACCATAGTTATGGCAATTTAGTGAGATACTATAAGGGTTCGTTAGTCTTCAAATACTTTAGCGGAGATGAAGATATTAAATACTGTTTACTGGTCACTCGATAATTACACGGAAAAAAACAGTTTCCCTTTCCTCGCGACTTTTCAAATCTAGACAAAATTGCTAATCGCAAAAGTCAGGATCAGGCTCTTCGCCATAATCGATGGTGAGCTCTTCTCCCTGCTCAATGTTTCTAACTGCGTATAGATCAAAACCTTCGAATTCGGCATGTGGCACTGGTGAATGATTAAGATAGCGAAGTATATTCTGGCCATCACGGCCTACCCATTCACCGTTATCCTGTTCGGCCCACAACACATGGCTACCATTTTCCAGAACTTCGTCGCCCTCTTCATAACCTTCCGGGCCGTTGTAGGTGCCCATGTACTCGCCTTTTCTTATTGGCACCCGGGCATACAGGCCCTTGCCATGTATACCCGAGTCATCGACGTAATAAAGAGTCTCTAGCTCACTATCTTCCAGCATATTTCTTTTCAGTCTTTTCTAGTGGCCGCATCCACCTGGACTATGCACGTGCCCATGTTCCAGTTCTTCTGCGGTTGCATCTCTGACGTCAATAACCTTCACATCAAAATTTAGTTCTACACCTGCCAGTGGATGGTTACCATCGATAACAACAATACCTTCTTTCACTTCCGCAACGGTAACTACCAGCATTTCCCCATTGGGGCCCTGTGCGTGAAACTGCATACCCACCTGAATATCGGCGCCTTCTTCAAACATTTCTTTTGGTACTTCCTGTACATGTTCTTCAGAGCGGACACCATAAGCGTCTTCTGGAGTAACTTTTACTGAAAGCTCATCACCTGCTTTTTTACCTGTGAGCGCGGTCTCAAGACCGGGGATAATATTGAATGCGCCATGCAAATACACAAAGCTGCCGTCATCTGATTGATCGATAATATTGCCTTCGTTGTCCTTGAGTGTGTAATGAAGGGTTGCAACTTTCTCGTTTTCGATTTGCATGATATTTACCAGAATTTTATTTTAGGGTCGTCTACTATATCAGAATTGACTTATAATCGACAGCTGAGCCTTCATGTACAGGGCTGACAGCAAAAAAACGGGGTCTTGCGACCCCAAATTACGACCAGGAATGGGATTAATAATGTCAGACACCTATCCCACATGGATTACCCTACAATAGCACGCGCATTAGTGCTTGATATAGATCAAACCAAATCTATACAATATCGCCACTAATTCTAACTATTACTAATATATTTAAGGCGCCCTCATGATCGAACGCACCGCTGAATCACTTCTTTATGCCAGCCGCTGGTTGCTCGCACCTATTTACCTCGGGCTCAGTTTGGGCCTGATCATTCTGGGCATTAAATTCTTCCAGGAGATTTTTCATGTCCTGCCGATGCTAATCAGCATGAAGGAGACTGAAGTTGTACTATTAATTCTCAGCTTGGTGGATATTGCTCTGGTCGGTGGCCTGCTGGTAATGGTGATGCTGAGTGGTTATGAGAACTTTGTTTCCTCTATCGATATTGAAGAGGGAAAAGAAAAATTATCCTGGTTAGGCAAGCTGGATTCAGGCTCACTGAAACAGAAGGTAGCAGCCTCGATTGTGGCAATTTCTTCGATTCACCTGCTCAAGGCATTTATGAATGCCAGTCAGATCGATAATGACAAGCTAATGTGGTATGTGATTATTCACATGACTTTTGTGCTATCGGCGCTGGGCATGGCCTTTGTTGACCGGATGAACCAGCACTAAGATGCGCGGCATTGTTCCACCCGATCCAGAGACCAATGTTTCCAATATGGAATTTGCCGTGGTCTATGTGCCACGCCGCAGCCGCAACCGGTTTGCCGCTGGCTGTGTCGAGATTATGAAATCCGCAGGCGCAGCACTTGAAGCCGCTGACCCTGACAACAAACGTTATGCGGCACGTGTTAGTGGACCTTCGAAATCCTCTGAAGGGCAATATATTTATTATCTACTGGAGTGGCTACAGGATTAGTATCACTAAACTTCCAGGCCTGCACCACGTAGCTCATCCAGGCTTTCTTTTGCGACTTCACGCACCTCTTCGCTGACATCATTCAGCAGGCCCTTAATTGATGTTATAGCCTGATTATTTACAGTGAGCGATAAATAGTGACAGGCATCAGCACGCACTCTTTCATCTTTATGACGTGTATATTCAACCAGTTGCGGGATATAAGGCTCGAACCAGCCACTTGCTGCAAACTCTTCAAGCACTACGCCAATACCAAGTCGTATATTAATTTTGGCATCGGCATCCTCCATCAGGGACAACACGTATGGCATAAACTCGTGTTGTGATTCCAGCAGTGACAACACCTTGTTGACTCGCCCTTCAGTCAACTCGTCTGAAATATAGGCCAGCGCGCCTTCATCACTTGAAGCCTGCTGTGCCCTTTGCTGCAATTCTTTCTGGCTATGCAGACCCTCCATTTCGAACCACCCAATCCTGATCCAGGGCACACTTCTGACACCCAGTTCATCGGCAACTTCTGGCTGTTTCTCCAGGTTAATTATTTTCAGCGAGGCCAGCTCGCCCTGTTTAACCATTTCACACAGTGACTTCGTCACGCTGGCACAGTGCGGACACTTGACACTAATCAACAACATGGCTTCTGGCGTGTGTATTTTATTCATTTCGGGCGCAAAACTTTTGTATAAATGGCTTGATTACAGGACAATATAATCATGCAATTTAGCATTTATTACAGTGGGCATCTATTATCCTTATTATGAAATCAATCTTTTTCATTCTGCTATTCACCAGCTCGCTCGCTTTTGCCCAGAGCGACACCATCAATGATGAAGGCGACTTTAACGATTTGCCACTACCTGAAGCGCTTGTGCATCCTTCATGGTTTAAAAAATCATCAGGTGATTTAAGCGACGACCTCCATGATGCCCTGAACAATGGCAAAGATGGCCTGATTATTTATTTTGGCCAGAACCACTGCGCCTACTGCGAACAGTTCATTAAAAATAATATACAGGCCAGTGACATCGAAAAATTTCTCAGAAGGCATTATGACATAATTCATGTCGACATCTGGAGCGCACAGGATATCACTGATATAGACGGTGAAATTTACACAGAACGTGAGTTTTCTATTCATTTCAATACCAACTTCACGCCATCGCTGATTTTCTATAACCGCAAAGGCAAGCCCGTATTCAGACTCAGGGGCTATTACCCTCCTTATAAATTTCGCGCAGCGCTGAAATATGTCACCGAAGAATTTTATAAAAAGGAGAGCTTCCGGGATTATCTTGCCCGCGCCGAGCCCGGTATGTTCTTTTACGAGGAAGGGCTCAATGAGCGTGAGTTCTTTCTATCTCCTCCTTACGACCTTCCTGCCATCTTAAAAAACACCAAACGTGCTTTGATGGTTTCTTTTGAGCAGTCTACTTGCCATGCCTGCGATTTATTACACAGCTCACCAATGAATGAACCTAAGGTACTAAATGAACTCAACAACCTTAATAACGTTCAACTCAATATGTGGTCTGATACGCCAGTAACAACGCCGGATGGAACAGTGACTACGGCAAAGAAATGGGCAGATCAACTAGGTGTTTTTTATGCGCCAACACTGATCTTTTTTGACCCTGATGGTAAGGAAATTATCCGGATTGATTCAGTTGTAAAATTCTACCGGCTGCTTGGTGTACTTAAATATATTAATCAGCAGGGCTACCTTGAAGACAAAAATCTTCAGTCATGGCTGCTAAAGCAACGTGCTATTAAATAAGGATTGCAGCCTTGCCTTTCACTTCACTCCAACAAAAAATTCAGCACCTCTTATGGGAAACTGAATTAGGCCAGCTGCCAAAATGGCAGTCATTTAATATCAGGTTACTACGTATTTTTCAGGCCGTCATCAAGGATCTCTCCGAAGGCTTGCTTACACTCCGTGCCATGAGCCTGGTTTACACCACGCTACTTTCTATTATTCCAGTACTTGCTGTCTGCTTTTTTATATTAAAGGGCTTTGGCATGCACAACCAGATGGAACCAGTACTGCTACAGGCGCTAGCCCCTCTGGGTGATCAAGGTGAGACCATAACCAAACAGATTATTGCATTTGTCGACCAGATTGATGTAGGCCTGCTTGGCGCCATGGGCATTGTCTTTCTGTTTTATACAGTCATTTCACTTATCCATAAAATTGAACGCGCCTTCAATCATACATGGCATATTACAGAATATCGCAGCATTACCCAGCGCATTAGTGATTATCTGAGTGTTATTATGATTGGCCCGATTCTTATTTTCACGGCGCTGGCATTTACTGCGGCCATAACCAGTTCATCTATTATTAGCAAGCTCTCATCTGTGAAATTGTTTGCTTTTATTTTTGAAACCACAGGCAATCTATTGCCATATCTACTGGTTATTATTGCGTTCACTGCCGTGTATTTATTAGTACCTAACACCAGGGTAAAATTCCGTTCTGCGCTTCTAGGTGCAACCATCGCTGGAGTTTTATGGCAAACCACTGGCTGGTTGTTTGCTTCATTTATTGCCAGTTCAGGCAACTATGCCGCGGTTTACTCCAGCTTTGCCATACTGATTATTTTTATGGTCTGGCTATATTTAAGCTGGCTAATTTTGCTCATTGGCGCTGCTATCACCTACTATCACCAGCACCCTGACAAAATGCTCACCGCACAAAATAATTTGATTTTGAGCGCCCGCATGAAAGAAAAAATCGCCCTGCTTACCATGTACCACATCGGTAAAAATTTTCACGAAAATCTCGAGCCTTGGTCCGCCAGCGATCTTTCCGATGTACTAAATATTCCCAATGAGTGCCTGTCCAGCATTCTGCACACTCTCGAATCCGACAGGATAATCACTCGCCATCAGGATAGAGACATCACCTACTTACCCGCGCTCTCACTGGAAAATATTTCTATCAATCGCATACTCGAAGCAATCAGGACGCAGGATGAGTCCAGTCGCCTGAATCTTGACTCGATTAACTCGGTCAACATTGTGGATAAAACAGCCGACAAGTTAAATAGAATAAATACTGATGCAACTGCCTCTGTAACGCTGCGCGACCTGATTACCAACAACGAAGCGGACACCTGAACTTTCATGTCTATTCTTTTGCACACAAAAGCCACGATGCCCGATGAGGCCGATGCGCTCCCTGGGCGCGAACAAAAAATGCATGTGCCTGACAGGCACTTCGTCAATGCGCATACGTTGCAACCACCCTTTCCTGAAACTATGCAAACAGCCCTATTTGGCCTGGGTTGCTTCTGGGGTGCTGAGAAAATTTTCTGGCAGCTTGATGGTGTTTACTCAACAGCCGTTGGTTATGCTGCCGGCTACACACCTAACCCAACATATCATGAAGTCTGCACCGGCATGACCGGGCACAATGAAGCGGTGTTAGTTGTCTTTGACCCTGAAGTCATTAGTTATCAAACCCTGCTCGAGACATTCTGGCAGTCACATGACCCGACACAGGGCATGCGTCAGGGCAATGATGTCGGCACGCAGTACCGCTCTGGCATTTACACATATTCAGTAGCGCAACAGGCACAGGCCGAGGCCAGCCTGAATCATTTTCAGAAAATGCTGACTGCTGCTGGCCATGGAAAGATTACAACCGAAATCAAAGACGCGCCTGAATTTTATTACGCCGAAGACTACCACCAGCAGTACCTGGCAAAAAACCCCAATGGTTATTGCGGCCTGGGCGGTATCGGCATTCACTACTAAATACATAAATATCTAGCCCGGAAACTGATAATTAGCCAAAAAAAGGCCGGCATAGCCGACCTTTTTTTAATAAGCCGCTGTGCAGTGCAGCGTAGTACTTATTTCTGTGCCGCGCGATCCTGAGCTTCTTTGATAACTGCATCAGAGACGTTCTTGGGACATGGCATATAGTGCAGGAACTCCATCGAGAACTGGCCACGACCTGAAGTCATGGTACGAAGGTCACCAATGTAACCAAACATTTCGCTCAGTGGCACTTCTGCCTTAATACGAACACTGGTCGCACCTGGGTCCTGTGACTTGATCATGCCACGACGACGGTTAAGATCGCCGATAACATCACCCACGTGGTCTTCAGGGGTGATCACATCTACTTTCATGATCGGCTCCATCATCTGTGCACCGGCCTTGGGCATAGACTGACGGTAACCCGCCGCACCTGCCAGTTCGTAGGCAACAGCCGATGAGTCAACTGCGTGGTAGCTACCATCGGTAAGCGTTACCTTGAAGTCGAGGCAGGGGTAGCCGGCCAGGACACCTTTATGCATGCTCTTCTCGAAGCCTTTCTGTACAGCTGGCCAGAATTCACGAGGCACGTTACCACCGGTTACGGTTGACTCAAACTGGAAGCCACTGCCTGGCTCTCCTGGCTCAACCACGTAGTCAATCTTCGCGAACTGACCTGAACCACCGGTCTGTTTCTTGTGCGTATAGCTGTCTTCAACACGCTGTGTGATGGTTTCACGGTAGGCCACCTGCGGCTTACCAACCACCACGTCAATACCGTGGGTACGACGCAGGATGTCGATCTTGATGTCGAGGTGCAGTTCACCCATACCTTTAAGGATGGTTTCACCACTGTCTTCGTCGGTTTCAAGACGGAAAGATGGATCTTCTTTGGTCATCTTGCCCAATGCGATACTCAATTTCTCAGCCGCTGCCTTATCTTTAGGTGCAACTGCTATCGAAATAACGGGGTCAGGGAAAACCATAGGCTCAAGCGTAGCCGGTGACTTAGGATCACATAATGTGTGACCGGTCTGCACGTTCTTCATACCCACAATGGCCACGATATCACCTGCCTGAGCGTTATCCAGCTCATTGCGCTCATCAGCGTGCATTTCCACCATGCGACCAATACGCTCGGTTTTACCGGTAAACGTATTCAACACTGTATCACCCTTATTAATTCTTCCCGAATAAATTCGAACGAAGGTCAGGGCACCAAAACGGTCGTCCATGATTTTAAACGCGAGAGCGCGCAAAGGTTTGTCCGGGTCGATTTCAGCAAATTTACCGGTCTCATTACCCTCCATATCCACTTCAGGCTGCAGGATAACTTCGGTTGGATTTGGCAGGTAATCCACTGCCGCATCCAGAATCATCTGCACACCCTTGTCCTTGAAGGCTGAACCACAGTAGGTGGGGAAGAAGTCAAGTTTAATCGTACCTTTACGGATACAGGCCTTAATCTCATCGACAGAAGGCTCTTCACCTTCAAGGTATTTTTCCATCAGGTCATCGTCCTGTTCCAGCGCGGTTTCGATGAGCTGCTCACGGTATTCTTCAATCTTGTCGGCCATATCCGCAGGTGGCTCTTCAATGCGATAGCTAGTTGGATCTTTTTCGTTATCCCAGATCCAGGCCTGGCGTGTCAGTAGATCTACACAGCCCTTGAATTGCTCTTCAATGCCAATAGGCAGCACCATGACCAGCGGCACCGCATCCAGCACATTTTTAACCTGGTCGACAACACGGTAAAAATCTGCACCCATACGATCCAGTTTATTAACGAAAATAACACGTGCTACCTTGGAGTCATTCGCATAACGCCAGTTGGTTTCAGACTGGGGTTCTACACCACCTGAGCCACAGAAGACACCGATACCACCATCCAGCACTTTCAGCGAACGATATACTTCGATAGTAAAATCAACGTGCCCGGGTGTGTCGATGATGTTAAAACGGTGGTCTTTCCAGAACGCTGTAGTAGCTGCAGACTGAATGGTAATGCCGCGCTCAGCTTCCTGTTCCATGAAGTCCATGGTGGATTCACCATCGTGCACCTCACCGGTCTTATGGATTTTACCGGTCAGCTTGAGAATGCGTTCCGTGGTGGTTGTCTTACCGGCATCCACGTGAGCGAAGATACCTATGTTTCTATATTTGGCTAAATCAGTCATATTCCTACTTACTCTAATACGGTTTTATTCAATGAACCGGAGGCGTTCACGAACCACAATTTAGGATTTCCGGCCCTGCCAGACACCCCTGTTTTAAATACCACGCTGAAGTGACGCGTACTGGTGCAACTTAGCCGCCGGATTATAAACCAGATTTGAGTCAAATGCGTGGCCCGGTGGAGCCGTTTTGCCTCTATTTCACAATAATTTATTAAAAAACCTTAGAAATTTGTCATAACCTTGCCTGCGCCGTACTCCCCGAGCCATAAAAACATCACAATTATTACTGCTAATACAATGTCGATACTTGTGATATTCTGCCCGACAGCTTCCTGAGCAGCAGGCAAAACATGGAAACACACATTTTTTTCCTCCATCTGGTCATCATCCTGATTGCTGCGCGTGTATTTGGTGAAATTGCTGCACGCCTTACTGCGCCCCCTGTCATAGGCGAACTCTTTGCTGGCATAGTACTCGGCCCTAGCCTGTTTGGCTGGGTTGAACCCACCGATATCATAAAACTGCTTGCTGAAATCGGTATTATCCTACTGCTATTCAAGGTAGGCCTTGAAACCGACATCAAACGACTTGCCACAGCAGGCTGTAAGTGTGGCATCGTAGCCATAACCGGTTTCACTGCGCCACTGGTTCTTGGTTTCTCTATCTCGTTCTGGCTATTTTCGATCCCCATGCTCGAGTCATTATTCATAGGCGGTACTCTTACAGCCACCAGTATTGGAATAACAGTTCGTGTACTAGGAGATCTTAATCTTGGCAATTCTCACGAAGGAGATATCGTCCTTGGTGCGGCCGTACTCGATGACATTCTGGGTGTGATGTTACTGGCTCTTTTATATGAATTCTCTATCGGGGGAGGCATTAACTGGCTCAATGCAGGTAAGGTTTTGTTATTCATTGTGGCTTTTTTTATTCTCGCTCCAGTCCTGGCGAAACTGATGTCACTCATTATCAAACGCATCGAAAATTTCAGTGAGACTTCCGGGCTCATTCCCACCATGATTGTTTCACTGGTTCTTTTATTTGCATGGCTGGCCCATATCATAGGCGCCCCTGAATTACTGGGAGGTTTTGCCGCGGGTCTCGCCCTGTCTCGTCGATTTTTCCTGCCATTGGGCGCAACACTTCGTACCGATGCAAAATTTGCACTCAACATCAAGCGACAGATGAGCCCCATCATCAGCCTGTTTACACCTATCTTTTTTGTCCTGGTTGGACTATCAATAAATCTGCGTGAAATTGACTGGTCGTCGGCTTATATCTGGCTATTCTCACTAACACTATTTACCGTTGCTGTATTCGGAAAAATGCTTGGTGTGATTTTTATCAGAGAATCTGGCGCATCCCGTGCACTCGTTGGTATGTCGATGATTCCCAGAGGAGAGGTCGGTCTTGTTTTTGCTGAACTTGGCAAGCTTAGCGGTTTTTTTAATAACGAGACACATGCTGGCCTAATTATCGTCATAATACTCACAACCATTCTGCCGCCTTTTGGCATTAAATGGATACAGAAACACTATCAGTATGCATTCAGAAAATAATTCTGAAAATATTATCTGCAGTAACTACTTACAGACCCTGTTTCTTCCCTGCTTTTTGGCTTTATACAAGACCTTATCTGCGCCCTTGATGACCTCGTGAGGCGTAGACAGTCGATCAGTGCGATTGGCGACACCAATACTGATAGTCACGTTGACATTTTTGTCACTGGATTTTTTACCCTTACTGCGTCGTCGATCATTATTACGTAGCTGGAACTGGCTATCACCAATCGTTCTACGCACCACTTCAAGCGGCGCTATTGATTCCTGGGCCTTTTTGCCAGGAAACACGATCGTGAATTCCTCACCACCATAGCGGAATGCCTTGCCGCCAGAGACCGATTGCCTGATCCGTGAGGCCACCATCTGCAACACCTGGTCGCCAGCGTCATGACCATAGGTATCATTGAATTTTTTAAAGTGGTCGATATCCATCATCGCGATTGAGTAATTACCACCCAGCTTTAATAGCTCCTCCTCCAGTGCACGCCTGCCTGGTAACCCAGTCAACTGGTCAATATAGGCCATACTCCACGATTCCTGAACCACCGCAACCAGCAACATTAGCAACGCTGCACTGACAAATATCGCCATTGCGACATGTTCATTTCTTAGATACAGCATCACCAGTGCAGATATCAGTGCCACAAACAGGGCACTGTTCTGTGCATTGGTCTTTGCAAATAGCCGGCCATTTAGTACCAGTACCGCGATCACCATCATCAACAGCGAGGCCTGTGAAAAGCTCACCTGACGCAACAGCTCAAACTCAACTAGGCGCCACTTGAACAAATCCAGTAACGGCTCGGCGTAGTATTTCGCAGCAATGATAACAATCAGCACAGGTAACAGGATAAGTGTAAATCGGGTACTACCCCAGAGCGTCAACATGCCACGCTCCTTCAACAGCGAAACCGCCACAAAATTGAACGGCAACAACAAACACAGGGAGTGCCAGATAATCTCTGCCTCGGCTCTAGGTAATCCAGGCAGATACCACTGTGTAAGCCCATAGCTTGACACCAGTATCACCGACGTAAAAAAGATCAGGCTACGATTAAACCTCAGGCAAAGACTCATACGTAATGCCCCAACCAGCAGTGGCAGAAATTTCACAAGAAACAGCTGAGAAGACGGCAGACTACCTAGCTTCTGATAAAGAAAAACAGCCAGACCCAGCAAGCTGAGTGGTATCAGTAAAGAAGAAATTATTCGGAACACTTCCTGAACTCATGTCCTTAGACAACTATATAAGTGATGTCATAATAAAACGGATTATCGTAAATATAAATCAGTTAATCGGCCAAAACACGCACCAAATGCCAATAAACCTTGTTAAACATCCAGAAAATCGTATATATTGTGTACATCAAAAATAACCGATTCAAGGCTTAACAGGCATGGCACGTATTCTGGTCGTTGACGACTCACCTACATTATTATCAGGCACCAAAAAAATTCTCGAATCGGCAGGACACGTAGTGATTTCTGCCATTTGTGGCGAAGAGGGTGTGGATAAAGCCGGCAAAGAAAAGCCAGATTTAATCGTCATGGATGTTGTCATGCCCGGCATCAGTGGCTTTCAGGCATGTCGCCAGATTACAACCAATGCCGACACCAAGGACATCCCGGTAATCATGCTCACTACCAAGGATCAGGAAACAGACAAGGTCTGGGCCAAGCGTCAGGGCGCCAAAGACTATGTCATCAAGCCACCTGAAAAACAGGAACTACTGGCAAAAATTGATGCGCTGCTGAAATAAACTCAGCACAACAGATCTAGATTAATTCTACCTGCCTCGCTTATGCGGCTAATGGCCGTAACCATTTTTGTATGTGAAGAGAAATAAAACAGGTGTGTTCTACAATGGCAGTCCGATGAACCAAAGCCATTGATCGGCTCACTGGCGATTTCACTTTTAGACATGAGATTCGCACATTCGCATTCCTTCCTCTCCAGTGAAAACAGGGCATAGGCCTGATAAAATTCCATTTGCGCACGTAAATAATCCAGATGCCAGTGTGGCCGCTGGCTAATCTTTCTATGGTGCCTCAAACGCGCCATCACGCCACCAGGACCCATGGCACTACCGATATAGACGTAATAACCCTTGTGAATCCCGAGCAGCCCTAACTTGCCTATTTGTACCGTGTTCGGCTGCTCGCTTTTGAGTACAACGATGTAAGTTCCACGATAATCCATATAACCCATCAATAACAACGTAGCCACACAATGTTCACTGTGTTAGATTTTGTCCAGTCAGAGAAATTAGCAGGCTAAATATCTACATATTGAATTATATAGTGAATAATTTTTTATGAAAAAAACAACCTCTTTAGCGTTGACATGTGTCTTTAGCTTATTTGCCTCCAACAGTCAGGCAGAGATTTCATTGTATGCAGGCATCGCTACTGGCCTCTCATCCTTCGACTATACCGATGTTGAACAGGGAATTGCCACCAAAGCATTTGCTGGTTATAGACTATATGACAATATTGCTTTTGAGGCTACTTTATACGATTCCGGTAATGCTGATATTAATAGCCTGCCTGGCGTCTCTCTAAGCAGCACAGGCATTAATATCGCAGGTCTTTACCGTATTTCTACCTCTGTAACCAATCTGACAGTTATGGTTGGTGGTGGTTTTTATAATTTTGAAACCACCGTTGTAGACCCTTATTATTTCTTGCCTTTTAACACACCTGCCACTGAGAAAGGGTCTGGCTTGAGCTTGGCTGGAGGTGTTGAACTAGGTGTTACTAAAACCATTATCTTACGTGCAGATATTGATATGTTTTTTGGCGTAAGAGACTTCGCAAATGATGGAGGCATAAACTCATTAAATCTTGGTATTGTTCTGAACTTCTAAGTACTCATCACTCAAACTATTACAGAATAACCATTCAGCAATAGCTTGAAATCTTTCAATTCATCTCAATATATTTATTAATTCTAAATATATTGGATGCCATTATGACTAACCCTGTACACGTTTCCTGCCCAATCTGCGCCACTACCAACCGGGTTCCCCCTGAAAAACTCGATGCGGGTGGTACCTGTGGTAAATGCGGTGCACCGCTTTTTAACCGATGGCCGGTCGAGCTAACCAGCCGCAACTTTGATCGCATGATCAAAAACAATGACATTCCGGTACTGGTCGATTTCTGGGCACCCTGGTGCGGCCCCTGCAAGATGATGGCACCGGCTTTTGAACAGGCTGCCCAGCAGCTGGAGCCTCGTGTTCGACTCGGTAAACTGAACACCGAAAATGAGCAGGCGATTGCCGCACGCTACAATATACTCAGCATTCCAACACTGGCCATCTTCAAAAATGGCAAAGTGATTGCCCAGCAGGCTGGTGCGATGAACCTCAACCAGCTGCTCGCCTGGTCACGTTCCCAGCTCGGCACCTCAGCCTAAACCAACCAGCAGTTGCACTAAAAGACCAATACCGGCATTCTTTATCCTGATAACCACAACCCATCAGGATGCTGAATGCTGGTCCATATCTGGTTTGGCTTTTTTGCCATCTCCTTTGTTACAGCACTGTACCAGTGGCTGGTCAATGGCCAAGCTGAAATCTTTGCCCAGCTGGTGCAGTCAACTTTCGATATGGCCGGACTCGGCGTCGAAATCGCCATCGGCCTGATTGGAGTACTCTGCCTCTGGCTAGGCTTCTTCCGCATTGCCGAACAGGCAGGCCTGATCCAGATTCTATCGCGCAGCCTGGAGCCGCTATTCCTGAAACTGATGCCGGAGATCCCTCGCGGCCACCCCAGCCACGGCAGCATTACCATGAATATTGCCGCCAATATGCTCGGTCTAGATAATGCCGCGACCCCGATGGGATTGAAGGCCATGCAGGACATGCAGACACTGAACCCCAGTAAGGATACCGCCAGCAACGCACAGATACTGTTCTTGGTGCTGAACACCTCCTCGGTCACCCTGCTACCAATTACCATCTTCATGTACCGTGCTCAGCAGGGTTCAGCCGACCCAACAGCAGTATTCATCCCAATCCTGCTTGCCACGTCTGCCTCAACACTGGCTGGCCTGCTGGCAGTTTCCTACATGCAGAAACTCAGACTACTGGATAAAGTCGTGCTTACCTACTTTGCCGGCTTTGCCGTGTTACTCAGCGCACTGGCCAGCTATCTGGTTAACCAGCCCCCAGAACACATCGCCGCCACTTCCAGCCTGCTCGGCAATCTCACCCTGTTCAGCCTGATCATGCTGTTTCTTGGTTATGGCTGGTGGAACAGGGTCAATGTCTACGACGCCTTCATCGACGGCGCTAAAGAAGGCTTCGACGTCGCGGTCAAACTCATCCCCTACCTGGTCGGCATGCTGGTTGCCATCGGTGTACTACGCACCAGCGGTGTACTTGATGGCCTGCTGGTCGGCATTGAGTACATCATAAGCACACTCGGCTTTAATACCGATTTCGTACAGGCCCTACCCACCGCGTTAATGAAGCCACTCAGCGGCAGCGGTGCCCGTGCCATGATGCTGGAGACAATGAGTACCCACGGTGTCGATTCCTTCCCGGCGATGCTGTCAGCCATCGTGCAGGGCAGCACCGAAACCACCTTCTATGTGCTTGCCGTCTATTTTGGTAGTGTCGGCATCCGCCGCGTGCGCCACGCCATCACCTGTGCCCTGATAGCCGATGCCACTGGCATTACTGCAGCCATTCTGGCGGGATACTGGTTTTTCCATTAACATGGGCAGCTCAACTATTTTCGAATCACCAGGGATTAAACAATCATGATGAGGCTCATGCTACTACTGCTTACCGCTAGCCTGCTCGGCGGCTGTTCTGCGATGGACAAATTTCTGGTACGCGCCTCTACTCCCCTGATTGAAGGCGGTATTCACTCACTCAATCAGGAAACCGATCTGCAACTGGCTGAAGACTCGATCCCAACCAATCTCAATGTCCTGCAGGGCATGATCAACATTGATCCGGAAAATGCCTCACTACGTGTTTATGCCGCGCAGGCCTTTTATGGACTGGGTTATGGTTTCAACGAGGATAACCGGCCACGCCGCGCCATCAACTTTTATCAGCGCGGCCTGCAGCATGGCCTGAAAGCCCTCGAAATCAATGGTTATACAAATCTCAGGTACGGCTCTATGGAAGAACTGGAAGCCACTTTACAGAAAGCCGATGAAGATGATGTTGGTGCCCTGTTCTGGACCGCCAGCAACTGGGCCAAGTGGATCGACCAGAATCGTGATACCCCTGAAAGTCTGATCGAATTACCCAAACCCACCGCCCTGATGCAGCGCGTGCTAGATCTGGATGAAACCTTCTACTACGGTGGTGCACACATTTACTTTGGCGTATTCTACGGCAGCCGGCCGCCCATGTTTGGTGGTGACTTTAAAAAATCCGAACACCACTTTAACCGGGCGCGTGAAATAACCCGCAACGAACTGCTGGTCGTTGACCTATTACAGGCACAATACCTGTCCCGGCAGAAAATGGATCGTGAAGACTTCCACAATCGCCTGAGCAAAATTATTGAAGCACCGGAAGATCTGAATCCTGATATAGCTCTACTCAATCAAATCGCCAAACGCAAAGCAAAAATGCTACTTAATGAGGAAGAAAAATGGTTTTAAGAGGCATTGCTCTATCTATTGCTCTGCTGGTTTCATCGCAGGCCTTTGCCGCAGAAACCTACACACTCAAATTTGCTACGCTACTCCCCACTGGCACAGCCTGGAGCAATATCCTCACAGACTGGGTGAAAGAGGTTGAACAGAAAAGCCAGGGACAACTGAAATTCAAAATGTATTCCGGTGGCGTTATGGGCGATGAACCCGATGTCATCCGTAAAATTCGCAAAGGCCAGTTACATGGCGGTATGTTTACCGGCTATGGTATTGGTCGTATTTATTCACCTGCACGTGTACTCGAAGTACCTTTTTTATTCAAAGACACCGGTGAATCCGATTATGTACGTGATGCCCTGATGCCCGATTTCGAAACTGGCTTTAAGGAAAACGGTTTTGAATTACTGGGCTGGCCCGAAGTCGGCTTTATTCACTTTTTCTCACAGAATAAAATCGAATCTCTCGAAGACATGAGAAAAAGCCGAATCTGGTTGTGGCAGGGCGATCCGTTAGGTGAAGCCTTTTTTAAGGCATCAAATATTTCACCGGTACCACTTTCAATTATTGATGTCTTCCCACAGCTCTCTGCAAAACATGGCAGCATCGATACCGTTTATGTCTCAACCTTTGGTGCAATTGCGCTGCAATGGCATACCAACCTCAAATACGGCTCCAATATTCCAGTCACCAATGCCATCGGCGGCTTAGTAGTTAGCAATGTTTTTTTCGATAAACTACCTGAAGATTTGCAACAACTGCTAAAAACCACTGGCAAAGCGATGAGTGACAAAATTCGCAAGAATGCACGCTTTGAAAATGAGCGCAGTAAAAACTTGCTTAAACGATATGGCATTTCCTTCCTCTGGGACTGGAATGACAAAGAAATGCAGGAGTTCCTTACCATCAGGGACAATGCTGCCGAACAACTGGAAAAAACCAACTATATTCCTGCTGTATTTTTTAACAAGGCACGTGACTACCTGAAAAAATATCACGACACACAAGCCACAAAGAAATAAACACTTGTTACAAAATTTTGAAAAAAAACTGATCATTCTGGAGAGCTGGATCGCCGCCGGTAGTCTGTTCCTGATTCTTGTGCTTTCTATTTTTCAGATTATTATTCGCAATACTCTGGATTTCGGCTATCCGGAAATCGACATCATAAATCGGCATTTGCTAGTGACGTGTGGTGCCATGGGCTCAGTACTCGCCACCTCCCAGTTACGCCATATAAAAATAGATGCACTGACTCCACTATTAAACAAAAAACAGTTGGGCCAACTGCGCGTACCATTATTACTATTTACTACACTTGTTTGTGCCGGCCTCTGTTATCCAGCACTTCAGTTCACCCTGGATGAGTGGGAGTACGCGCCCGCCAACGAGCGTTGGACACTGCCTTTTACACTGATATACCCACTCGGTTTTGCACTGCTCAGCCTGCATTTTTTTATTCTATGTTTTAAGCCTGCAACTTCTGAAGCTGGCGAACCATGATTACGACGGCAACAATTCTTTTAATTTTGATTGCACTGCTGGGTGCACCGCTATTTTCGGTACTCGCTGCCGGAGGTCTTCTCGCCAGCTATGGACTCGATCTCAGTACCGACCTGCTTATCATCGAAATGAATCGTCTGGCAGCATCACCCAATATGATTGCACTACCGTTATTTATCCTTTCAGGCGTAGTGATGTCATCCGGTGGTGCAGCACAGCGACTAGTCGTGTTTTTTCATGCTGCTTTCGGCTGGTTGCCAGGTGGCATCGCTATCGCCACCATCGGTGCCTGCGCCTTCTTTACCATGTTTTCCGGTGCCTCTGGCGTTACCATACTCGCCCTCGGTGGCCTGCTCTATCCGATACTCATCCAGGAGGGATACAGAAATAAATTTTCTCTCGGCCTGCTGACAACTTCAGGCTCTCTCGGACTTTTATTTCCGCCCAGCCTAGCGATTTTAATTTTTGGTATTGTTGCCGGTGTCAGCATTGAACAATTATTCATGGCTGGTATTGTTCCGGGTCTATTGCTGATGTTGATGCTGGCAGTCTATAGCATGTTTATGGGACAGCAGCATAAAGTTGAACGCACCCATTTTAAATTCGGCACACTGATCAACAGTATCCGCTCATCCTTCTGGGATTTAATGCTACCCGTTGCCATCATCGTTGGTATCTTTGGTGGTTTTGTTTCTATTACAGAAGCAGCGGCCGCTACTGCTGCCTATGTGCTTGTCGTTGAAACCGTTATTTATCGCGAAATCAATTTACGCAGCCAATCTCTAACCATATTGGCCGAAGCCAGTATCCTGTTCGGCAGCCTGCTGATTATCCTGCTGATTGCACTCGGCCTGACCAATTTATTAGTCGATGCCCAGATTCCCATGAAGATGCTGGCCATACTGGAGCATCACATCGACAGTAAGCTTGAATTTTTATTACTGCTCAATTTGTTCCTGCTTCTGGTCGGCGCAATGATGGATATTTTTTCCGCCATTGTCGTGGTTGTACCACTGATACTACCCCTGGCCGTTCGCTACGGTATTGACCCTGTCCACCTGGGCATTATCTTCCTTGCCAACCTTGAAATCGGCTATTCCACACCGCCGGTAGGTATCAATCTTTTTATTGCCAGTCAGCGTTTTAATGAACCGGTTATAAAACTGTTCAAATCAACCTTGCCATTTCTGTTTTTAATGTTCATCTGGCTATTGATTGTCACCTATTTCCCGGAGCTCTCACTCTGGTGGATTGAATAAAGACGGATATAATCACTTCATTTATCGAGTGCAATAAATTTGTAGTCGCGCTATCCTTAAGCGCATATTGATATCATTTCAAAGGAGCGTAGTATGAAACCGTGGTTAAAGAGTTATCCTCCGGGCGTACCTGAAAATATTTCTGTTGATGATTTTGCCTCCGTAGCAGAAGTATTTGATACCAGTGTTACAAAATATTCTAATCGCCCTGCCTTTTCCAACTTTGGCAAAACCATCAGCTACAAAGAGCTCCATGAATACACTTCACAGCTGGCCGCCTATTTAAAAAATGACCTTGGCCTTAAAAAAGGTGACCGTATTGCCATAATGATGCCCAATCTGCTGCAAAACCCTGTTGCCATTTTTGCCGCTCTTCGTGCCGGCCTTGTCGTGGTAAATACCAATCCACTGTACACCGCACGCGAACTCAAACACCAGCTAAATGATTCAGGTGCAGAAACCATTATTATCGTTGAAAACTTCTGCCACGTACTCGAAAAAATCGTCGCCGAAACTGGTGTTAAAAATATTATCGTGACCAGAATGGGGGATATGCTGCAATTCCCAAAATCAGCCATCATTAATCTGGTTATCAAGTATATTAAAAAAATGGTACCCAGTTACCACCTGCCCAATGCGGTTGCTTTTAAACAGGCGATCAGGCTCGGCGCACAACACCGCTTTGAAACAGTACCCTGCAACCACGACGACATCGCCTTTCTACAATACACCGGCGGCACGACGGGTGTTTCCAAAGGCGCGGTACTTACCAATAAGAACATGGTCGCCAATATGCAGCAGGCCTCAGCCTGGATCAAGAACGTGGTCAATAATGAGCCTGAAACCATCATCACCGCCCTGCCGCTGTACCACATCTTTTCACTGACCGCTAACTGCCTGACCTTTATGAAGCATGGCTGGCTTAATTACCTGATCACTAATCCACGCGATATTAATGGTTTTGTCAAAGAAATAAAAAATCTCAAATTTGCCGTCATCACCGGCGTCAATACCCTGTTCAATGGCCTGCTCAATCACCCTGATTTTAAAAATGTCGATTTCTCAAAATTTATCCTGGCACTGGGCGGCGGTATGTCAGTACAACGCGCAGTCGCGCAGCGCTGGCAGGAAGTTACGGGGCACACACTCATCGAGGCCTATGGCCTGACCGAGACCTCACCAGCCGCCTGCATCAATCCGCTAGACATGAAAGAATTTAATGGCATGATCGGCCTACCAATTTCATCTACCGAAGTCTCTATTCAGGACGATGAATGGCATGAACTGGCGACAGGTGAACAGGGTGAAATCTGCATTCGCGGCCCGCAGGTGATGCAGGGTTACTGGCAGCGACCCAAAGAAACTGCGGGAGTACTCAGTAACGACGGCTGGTTGCACACAGGGGACATCGGAATTATGGATGAGAACGGCTACATCAAAATTGTCGATCGTAAAAAAGATATGATCCTGGTCTCTGGCTTCAACGTCTTCCCCAATGAAGTCGAAAGTGTCATTGCCGGGCACCCCGACGTATTAGAAGTTGGCGTGGTCGGCAGACCCGATGAGAAGTGTGGTGAATCGGTGATGGCAGTCATTGTTAAGAAAAACGCCGAACTTACAGAGGATACAATTAAAGCTTACTGTCGGGAAAACCTGACTGCCTACAAGGTGCCGAAAAGCATTATTTTTGTCAACGAACTACCAAAAACTAATGTCGGCAAAATATTGCGCCGGGAGATACGTGATAAGTACGTTGGCCAGTAGCATTTATTAGTCAATATTACATCACTCTGCTAGCACCTAGGCAAAAACATGAAACACATACACAGTTATTACTCGCCGAACGATTTATACAACAAAATTATTGATGGACTTAATGAGTTAGACAGGGATTTATCCAGCCTGACACTGGATGATCTTCAGCCGGTGGATGAGTTTCATATCCGCGGTGATGTCGCTACTAAAGAGCTGATTGAACTCGCACAGTTCACACCCGATATGCATATCCTTGATGTTGGCTGCGGTGTTGGCGGTTCAACACGGCGCCTGTCGCAGGAGACGGGTTGTTATGTAACCGGTATTGATCTAAGCAATGAGTACATCGATGCTGCTGAGCGATTGACGAAATTACTGGGCATGCAGGAACGGGTAACGTTTCATGCTGCCAGTGCACTTGAACTACCGTTTGAGGACAATTCATTTGATGGCGCCTGGTCGATCCAGATGAATATGAACGTTGAGGATAAACTGGGCTGGCTAAAGGAGCTTTATCGTGTACTCAAGCCCGGAGGCCGTGCTGTTTTGTACGAAGTCTGTGGCAATAAAAATACACCCGTTTACTTCCCGGTACCGTGGGCTCAAGATAGCTCAATGAGTTTTTTACTGCCACCAGATCCATTCCGTGATGTTATTACTTCTGCAGGCTTCATAATAGAGATCTGGAATGACAAGACCGATCTCGCACAGAAGGCCTTTGCGCACATGACCGAACCCACAGGTGAGGCAAAACTGCCCGTACTGGGCGTACATATGTTAGTGGGGCACGACATCCTGACCAAGGCCTACAACCTGCATCGCAACCTTGATGAAGAGCGCGTCAGCCTGATTGAAACGGTTGCAGTCAAAAATTAATATTTAAAGATATCAATCCTTAATACAGCTGGCACCATTGAAGCACAAATCTGAATATTACCTGGCTATTTTTGACATCCTGTTAAAATAGCTGCCACGAAAATAAATGATGGCTATTGAATATAAAATTAATACCCTAATATCTACGGACCAGTTCATTGAATTGCTTCAATCTTCACGCCTGGGTGAGCGCAGACCCATTGAGAATCGCGATTGTATTGAAGGCATGATAAAGAACAGCAACCTGGTAGTCTCTGCCTGGGATGGCGATAAAATTATTGGTATCGCACGCTCAGTGACCGACTTTCATTATGCATGCTATCTCTCTGATCTGGCTGTTGATGAAACCCACCAGAAAAAAGGTATTGGTAAAAAACTACAGGCTTTAACACAGCAACAGCTTGGACCAAAATGCAAGCTAATACTTATCGCGGCACCTGCTGCTAATAGCTATTACGAGAATATTGGTTTTTTGAATAACCCAAGGTGCTGGGTTCTGGATCGTGACTGTGAGATAGGCTGCTAACAATGAAAAGTGCCATATCTAAAGAAACTCGTACCCGCCTTCTTCAATAAATTTTATTTCCTTCTCGGTGCTTTCTCGACCAAGGATTTCATTTAAATCAGGAAAACGGCCGTAGATTTCGATGATATAGTGGTACTTCATCGCACACTCCAGCATATCGCGGTACGGCCGCTGGTGAGATTCTGGCACATCAGCAAGCAACTGGTTAAAGGCCTGTACGCTGTATTTCTGTTTACTAAGTTCCTCAGCATGCTGTAACGGCAGGTAGAAAAAACTGCGTTCAACTGGGTGTAAATTGAGATCATCGCCGGCACCAATTCCCTCAAGACAGATCGCCTGCGCCTTTTCATCCTGCGCAAAGGCCTCCGGGTAACCGCGATGGATATACCGCGAGAACTGGTCAAGCAACAGGATGACCGCCAGACGCCCCCTGGGCATTTCCAGCCAGTGATCAAATTCGCCTTCTACGGCACGCTGGTATACTGCGCCAAACTTAGTAAAGATTTCCTGATCGTACTTGTAACCCTCTTCGAACCACATATTAAAGCGTGTCGGGTCGGCACTGTAGGCGTCGGGGAAGCCGCCGAACCAGTATTCCAGTATATTTTCGATGGTCTCGTTCATAGTACGATTATAGTGGTCATAAAAATCACTGATCAATTATATTTCACACAACCTACAACCGCCGTATAATCACGCCATGTCACGCCTTGTTACCATTCTTGCTATAGCCGCCATCGCCTATCTAGTCTGGTTCAAAATCAGTAAAGCCAGAGGCGAGGAAAAGAAGAAGCTGATTATCTGGTCGATAGCCAGTGGCGTAATCGTGGTACTGGGTTTTCTTGCCATTACCGGCCGACTCAATTTCATTACTGCGGCAATTACTGGTGCAGTTGCGATGCTTCCCAGGGCTATTCAGCTACTGCGCTACCTACCGATACTCAATAAGCTCCGCCAGCATGCACGCCATTCTTCACATCAAAACCAAAATAACCAGCAGGCACAAGCGCAGAATGGTATGAGTCGGCATCAGGCCAGTGAAATTCTCGGCATCAAGCCTGATGCCAGCAAGGAAGAGATAATTAAAGCACACAAACGTATGATGCAGAAGGTGCATCCTGACCGCGGCGGTTCCGATTACCTGGCAGCGCAGATTAATCAGGCCAAAGACACGCTGCTAGGCTAACTCCTCACCAGGTAAGGGTTTTAATTGCCGCTATCACTGGCATAATGCATACAACTGGCCGCGTGTAGTCTTACTGCGTTAAACTCTATGCCTTCTCGCCATCACCAATAACTATGCAGGAGAGTCACCATGTCGCTCAGTGACGATAAAAAAGCCGAAACTCGCGAACGCATCAATCGTGACCCCGATTTCCGCGATGAATTTCTCACCAGTGCGCGCAATATGTACATGAAGGCGATGAAGTTTGACCCAGAACTAGCCTACGAAATCGACCGCTTCGAAAAGATCCTTGGTGCAGAGCCTGACACCTATGAATTCGAGACAGGTGAAGACGACGAAATTGGAATCTTCGAAAAGATTCTTGCGGCTTACGACAACCAGGTCTTACTGGAAGAAAAGGACGCCAGCACAATTAATTAGATAATCTAACCTGCGCACCTTTGATCAATCGATTCCTGGAATCAAAATATGACTGATGATCAATTCATTTACCTAAGCAAAATTGGCAACAACAATATTTACTTCACCTATTTTGATACTAATCCTGCAACCCAAGTCATTTACCTTGAAGTCTGAAGCTAAAACTCTCTTAAAAAAACACCCAAAACTCAGCCATACTGAAATGGCCAAGGTTATTTCGCATGTACAACGTGACAAGGACAACTGGGTCTTAAATACCGTTATGATAGAAGGCTGCGACGTACCCTTTAAATATAGCCGTAAGAAGCACTACAAGAATCTTAAGGGCGAGCGCATTAATCTTACTTATTACCCAAGAACAGAAACCATAGCAGGTCTTGAGTTTGAATTTATGAAGGTGGTAAGAATAAAAATTGCCTGATAACTCTGACACACCATATAATTCGTACACTCTTCATTAATTGGTTTTATACTTATCTCTCTGTTCATATTTTACGTGCTTTATTTTCTGGAGTGTCACTATGAATGCTAGTTTAATTCAGGAACAGCTACAACAATTTATATTAGCTACTGTTAATGTATTTAACAGTCCTGAGTTCTATTCCCAGATTGGCATTATTGTTTTAACCATTACATTTGCTTATGCGCTATCCCTGCTGATAAAAAAACACTCTCCCTTGCTAAGACAGCCAAGTCATAAAACATCATTATTTTCCATACATTACGGCATTTACCAGATCAAGGACCTGCTATTTCCGCTGTTTATTATTTTATTTATGGCCATGGCCATAGATTTTAGCGACCACTTCATCAAACAATCCTGGTTAGTGCGCACGGCTGAAGGCCTTGCCGTCATACTGATGTTTTACCTGTTCATTTTACGCTTTGTTTCCAGTTACTTTATCAAGGCCATTTTTAAATGGATTGCCGTTCCTGTTGCACTCCTGCATACCTTTGGCCTGCTCAATTATGTAACTACTTACCTTGATTCTCTTTATATTGAAATTGGCAATATCAGGCTCTCTGCCTACGGTGTCGCACGCGTCTTTGTCTTTGGATCTATTCTTTTCTGGCTCGGCAGAATCTCCAATATTGTTGGCCAGAATGCCATTCGACAACAACAACACCTTGATCTTGGTACTCGCGAGGTTTTTGCCAAACTGTATCAGGTCACATTATTTGTCATCATTTTTATACTTTTACTCCAGGCCATGGGCATAAATATTACTACCCTTGCTGTATTCGGTGGCGCACTGGGTATTGGCCTGGGTTTTGGTCTGCAATCTATTGCGTCCAATTTTATCTCTGGCATTATCCTGTTACTCGATCGCTCTCTTTCTATTGGTGACTTCATTGAACTGGCTGATGGACGGAAAGGTACGATTCGGGAAATGAATATGCGCTCGACAACACTGGAGACTTATGATGGTAAGGATATCATGGTACCCAATGAACAGTTTATCACCACCAGTTTTACCAACTGGACTCACAAGAACAAAAAGCAACGCTATTCCATAAATTTTCAGGTTGCCTATAGCACGGATCTACACCAACTGTTTAAATTACTCAAGGAGGTTGTCGCCAGTCACCCCAAGATACTTACTGGGCCGGATCTCCCAATTGAAGAACTCCCCGACGCTGAAATTAGTGGTTTTGGTGAATCCGGTGTCGATATTCTGATCGAGTTCTGGATGGAAGGCATTGATGATGGTGAGCACCGAGTTGGCGGCGATCTTCTGCTAATGATATGGGACGCCCTGAAAGAGCATCAGATTGAAATTCCTTATCCACAACGCGAAGTTAAAATTGTAAAAGTGGGTGAATCATCCATTTTCTAGCTCATTAGATATTTTTTGAAGGAAATCCATGCTCCTATGTCCATAATTCTTACCACTATCCTGAATTATAAATTCAATATAGCTATCACTGTATTCATTTTACTATTGCAGGCGGCCATCATAAAATTCGCCACCCCCCGCATAGAGAAACATACTGATCACAGTCGGCTAAAACGGGACTCTTTTGATAAAGCAAGAAAATCGCTTATTTTCGTTTCCAACACAATCTCAATTGCATTGATTCTTTTTGTCTGGGGCTTCGATTTCAAGGGCCTGATGACCATGTCTGCAGGACTCCTGGCCCTGTTAGGCGTATCATTATTTGCAAGCTGGTCGATTCTGAGTAACGTGACCGCCTTTTTTCTTTTAATTTTTCACAAGTCATACAAACGTGGCAACTTTATCCGCATTATCATTGGTGAGAATTATGTTGAAGGCTACATCTCTGAGATCAATCTTTTTAATACCAAATTAATCAGCGAGGATAAAGAAATCATTGTTTACCCAAATATTCTCCTGATGTCTCATCCTGCCATCATTAATCCAAGAAGTCGCTATTCTGTGGTCGGAAAAGTTGTTGAATTTTCCAATAAGGAAATTTCTATCGAAACTTAACATGGTTGCGCCAAACATTCCAAATCTCGACAATCTCATTATGAAAACATTATTTTTTTATATTCTTATTTTTGTTATATCTTCTACTGGCTGCCAGCAACAGTTTGATCAACCTGTCAACATTACTGAAAAATACTGGCGCGCCCTAAATAATGCTGATGATGACACTGTCCGCCATCTCACTTCAAGCACCACTATCGAGTCGCTCAATCACTATCGGTCACTACCTGATCATGAAAAAGCCAGCCTAAAGAATTTGAGTTTTGACAAGCATCATGTATCTATCACCACTACTGTCAACAGCGCAGAACAAAAACGCACTTTTGAGACAATTCTTGTACTCGAAAATGGTGAGTGGAAAATTGATGCTACACGCACTTTCGAAGCTGCTTTACCCACCCCTGCTCACAATAACAACCAGTCGGATTCACTAGACAAGTCTCTCGATGACATGGATAAATCACTAAAAGAAGGTGCCGACATGCTCAACCAGTTCATGCAGGAAGGTTCCAGAGAGATGAGCGAATCACTACGCAAGGGCGTTGACCAGATGAATGATGCACTACGTGATGCTCTGGACAAAATGAAACAACAACGCCAGCAGGAGCACGACCCTTCAAATACAGACAGAGGTGAAGGCCTAATTTAGCCCACTGCAGATTTTGAGAACTAGTTATGAATACTGAACAAATTTTACAGCAGCGCAGTCAATCAAAATGTGAATTATGTGGCGCATCAGAAAATCTAGCAGTTTACGAAGTTCCTCCAGCCTCCAATATCAGTGCCGACCAGTGTATTTTCATCTGCTCAACCTGTCGCAACGTGATTGAACACCCTGATAACATCAACATTAATCACTGGCGCTGCCTCAATGACAGTATGTGGAGTCAGGTTCCCGCAGTGCAGGTAATGGCCTGGCGTATACTGACACGCCTACGTGCTGAAGGCTGGCCACAAAACTTACTCGATATGCTCTACCTCGATGACGATACGCTGAAATGGGCCAAAGCGACGGGCGAAGACAAAAGTGATGAAGACGTTATTAAACACGTTGACTGTAACGGTGCCCTACTCGAGGCCGGTGATACCGTCACACTAATAAAAGACCTTGACGTTAAAGGTGCCAACTTTACTGCCAAGCGTGGCACGGCGGTTCGTGGTATTTCACTGGTTGCAGACAACCCGAAGCATATCGAAGGCCGTGTTGAAGGCCAGCGAATCGTATTACTAACCAAGTTTGTAAAAAAATCGAATTAGTTGTCCAGCTGTTTTAAACGCGCCATATCTTTAAAACATTAGGCGCCTTTCTCAGACGTCGCATAATATTGGCAAGGTGGTCACGGCTATGCAAACTAATCTGGTAGCTAATCGTGGTTGTAAAGCCATCACGATCTTCAACATGCACATCTTCAACATCGGCATTTTCTTCTGAAATAATCGTTGCCGTCCTCGCCAGCACACCTGGCTTATTAGCCACATCCAGTCGAATGCTACAGCTAAAGTTTCCTTCTGCGTCTTCTGACCATTTCACATCAATACACTTATCAACTTCCACGCGCATCTGGCTGATGTTCTTACACTCATCACGGTGAATAACAATGCCTCTACCTTTGCTCAGGATACCAATAATATGATCACCGGGAATTGGAAAACAGCATTTGGCATATGACACTACCATACCCTCCGTACCATCAATGGCCAATGGCGATTGTGACCTCATCTCGCGTGTTTCTGCTGATTCACCCTGCGGTATACGCTCTGGCACCAATCGTCTTACCACTAGACTGGCCGAACGATTCCCCATTCCGACATCTTCGAGCAGTTCAAATACCGACTTAAAGCCATATTCATCCAGTGTATTTTTCATAGTCTCGTCTGGGACATCTTCCAGCCGTAGCGCCAGACCTTTTAAACAACGGTCCAGTAAGCGTCGTCCCTGTACAATCGCTTCATCAACCTGCATGTTTTTCAGATAACTTCTGATATTACTACGGGCTTTAACTGTCACCACATAATTTAACCATGCAGGGTTCGGCCGCGCTGTTGGCGAGGTAATAATTTCTACTGTCTGGCCACTATATAAAGGCGTATTCAATGGTGCAAATGAATGATCGAGCTTTGCCGCAACGCAGGTATTACCAATATCGGTATGTACCATATAGGCAAAATCGACGGGTGTTGCATTGCGCGGTAATTTCAAAATATCGCCATCGGGTGTATAAACATAAACTTCGTCATTAAACAGGTCTACCTTGACATTCTCAAGAAATTCTAATGAGTTACCTGCTGACTGCTGCATTTCCAGAATACCCGTCAACCAGTCACGGGCACGTGCATGCGCCCCTGTCATACTCGATTCACCTGGTGATTTATACAACCAGTGTGCGGCAATGCCACTTTCTGCAAAGGCATCCATATCTTCAGTACGTATCTGCACTTCCATCGGAATACCATGCGGCCCATACAGTGCAGTATGTAAAGATTGGTAGCCATTACTTTTTGGAATAGCAATATAATCCTTGAATCGCCCGGGGATTGGTTTAAATAAATTATGTACGACACCGAGCACTCGATAACACTCGTCTACTGAGTCAACAATAACGCGTATTGCATAAACATCGAACACCTTATTAAACGACAGATGTTTATCGCGCATTTTTTCATAGAGACTAAACAGGTGTTTTTTACGTTTCTGCACCTCCGCATCCAGTCCCATTTCATTCAGTCGGGTGACCAGCGCCTTGTCAATTTTATTGATTACTTCTTTACGGTGACCACTGGCCTTGTTTACCGCATGCTCTAGTATTTTGTAACGTAGTGGATATTTGGCCTTCAGTACCAGGTCTTCCATTTCATGGCGAATAGTGTAAATGCCAAGACGATTGGCAATCGGGATATAAATTTCCAGTGTTTCCTGGGCAATGCGCCGACGCTTATCGGGACGCAACGAACCGAGCGTACGCATATTATGCAGGCGATCAGCCAGCTTGATCATGATGACGCGAATATCCTGCGCCATCGCCAGCAGAACTTTTTGAATATTTTCGGCCTGCTGCTCGATTTTATTTTTAAACTTGATGTGCGTGAGTTTGCTGACACCATCGACAAGATGCGCAACATCTTCACCAAACATTTCTTCTATAGCGGTACGCGTGGCGGGGGTATCTTCGAGCACATCGTGCAGAATGCAGGCGACGATACTCTTCACATCCATATGCATGGTTGCGAGAATTCTTGCGACAGCTAGTGGATGGTAGATATAAGGTTCACCAGACTGACGAACCTGACCTTCATGAGCCTGCGCACCAAACAGATACGCCTGGTAGACCTCCTGCACCTGCTCATCCTCCATGTAAGTTCCGACTAAATCACATAAGTCGGAAATCAGAAACCGGCTATCAATGCCTTCTGCTATTTCGTTGTCACTGGCAACCGGTTCTGACATCAGCGCTGATTAGAAATGATCAGCGCCCTGCAAATCACCTTCAATCAAAGCTTCAACATCATCCTGCTGAACAACTGCTTCCTGCAACACTTCGTCATTAATCAGGTTTTCTGCAATCTCACGCAAAGCCAATACAGTAGGCTTGTCATTGTCTACTGGCACAAGGGGATCAGCACCCATGGCAAGCTGACGCGCACGACGTGTTGCAACTAATACCAGCTCGAATCGGTTATCCACATAATCCAGGCAATCTTCTACAGTTAAACGTGCCATAATAAATTTACACTCCAGTTATTTCTAAAATACCCGCTAAATTTTTGCGGTTAGTAATTCAGCCAGTAAATCAGCATGGTGTTCCTGCTGGAACTCTTTCAGCAACCTGTTACTGGCAAATATCGCAGACAAGTCATTCTTCGCCTGCTCAAAATCATCATTGATAACTATATAATCAAACTCGCCATAATGCGACATTTCACTGACAGCATCACGCATACGCCGCTCGATAAGTTTAGCATCATCCTGCCCACGATTTTGCAGACGCTGGCGTAGCGCAGCAACGCTGGGCGGCAGAATATATATGGTTTTGCAGTCGCTGACCAGTTGCCTGATCTGGCGCGCGCCCTGCCAGTCGATCTCCAGAATAACATCTTTACCCTTGAGCAGCTGCTCCTGAATGCTCTGGCGCGATGTTCCATAGCGGTTATCGAACACCTGCGCGTGCTCTAGAAACAGCCCCTGATCAATCATATCGACAAATGCGGCTTCATCAACAAAGTGATATTCGATGCCATCTCGCTCACCTGGTCGCATTGCGCGGGTAGTATGCGAGACAGATACTTCAATATCTGGCCAGTCTTTCACCAGTGCCGAAACCAGACTGCTTTTTCCCGCCCCCGAAGGTGCTGAAATAATGTATAGACTACCCTTTGACATGATTAATACTCTGTTTTAAGCAAGCGCCGCCAACCGAATATCTGGTTACAACTTATCGATTGGTCGGAGTGAGAGGATTTGAACCTCCGACCCCTACGTCCCGAACGTAGTACTCTACCAAACTGAGCTACACTCCGAAGGGTCTGATTATAGCAGCTTCATCACCTGTGTATCAGGCGCTGCGCTGTACTGAAAACTGCGCCAGCGTTTCCAGCGCCTGCTTGTATTCCGATTCTGGCAGGTGCGCCAGCTGTTTGATCGCCATATTGGCTTCCTTCTGCGCCGCTCGGCGAGTGTAGTCCAGCGCACCAGTCTGTTGAATAATCGCCTGTACCTGATCGATCATCTCATAGCCACCCTGCTCAATGGCTTTACGGATGATAGCTGATTGTGCTTCATCACCGTGCTCCATGGCATAGATTAACGGTAGCGTTGGCTTGCCTTCAGCCAGATCATCACCAACATTCTTGCCCATATCTTCACTGCTGGAGCTGTAATCGAGCACGTCGTCGATCAGCTGAAAGGCAGTACCCAGATGCATACCATAACGAGCAATGGCTTCTTCTTCCTGAGCCGGCCGATTACACAGCACCGCACCCAGTCGGGTCGCCGCCTCAAACAGCTTGGCGGTTTTACAGTAAATTACTTCCAGATAGCGTTTTTCAGTGGTTTCCGCATCATGTACATTCATCAGCTGCATGACTTCGCCTTCGGCAATGACATTGGTGGCATTGGCCATTATTTCCATGACACGCATGCTATTCACGTCCACCATCATCTCAAATGCCCTGGAATAGAGGAAATCACCGACCAGTACACTGGCGGCGTTACCGAACATGGCATTGGCGGTTTCCTGACCACGACGCAAATCTGATTCATCAACGACATCATCGTGTAGTAGCGTCGCGGTATGGATAAATTCAACGATGGCCGCCAGCAGCTGGTGATGACTGCCTTCATAACCATAGGCGCGAGCCGCCAGCACCGCCAGCATAGGCCTGAGGCGCTTGCCACCAGAGTCAATAATGTAGTGTCCGAGCTGATTGATCAGTGCGACCTCTGAGCTCAGTCGCTCAAGGATGACATTGTTGACCGCATCCATATCTGCCCGGCTGAGGGCAATAACAGGCTGGATGGTCAGACTGGAATCTGGCTTGTTTTCAGACACTTAAATACCATTAAAACACTCTAAAGAGTGCGCATCCTATGTATCTGAGTGGTATAGTGTCAAGCTCAGGCAGGGTAAATCAGGCATGGATTTATTTTTTATCAAAAATAAGCCCGTATAACAGGCGTCAGGCTTGCCAGAAAGCCGCATTATCGGTACAATCTGCGCCCTTTCTGTCAACGATTTTGGAGAAAACCCATGTACGCTGTAGTTAGCACGGGTGGAAAACAGTACAAACTTACTCAGGGCGAAATACTTCGCGTTGAAAAACTAGATGCTGAAGAAGGTGCTTCTGTCGAATTAGACAAAGTACTGATGATCGCCGATGGCGATAAAATCAACATTGGCTCACCACTGGTTGAAGGCGGCAAGGTCACTGCTGTAGTGAAAGCCCACGGTCGCGCCAAGAAGGTTGAGATCATGAAATTCAGACGTCGTAAACACCACCAGAAAAGAACCGGTCACCGTCAGTATTACACTGAAATCGAAGTGACAGGCATTACTGGTTAGTCTTTAAGAAATATATAGGAGTCACTCACAATGGCACACAAAAAAGCGGCCGGCAGTACCAAAAACGGTAGAGATTCGGAATCGAAACGACTTGGCGTCAAAAAATTTGGCGGTGAAGTAGTTAAAGCTGGCAACATTATCGTTCGTCAACGTGGCACCAAATTCCACGCTGGTAACAATATGGGTATGGGTCGTGACCATACATTGTTTGCGACTGCAGACGGCCAGGTTAGCTTTTCTATCAGCGGCCCGAGAAAACGCAGAACTGTTAGCGTTATCCCTGCTTAAGTCCAGCTAGAACAGTTCTGAGATAAAAAAGCCCCACTTAGGGGCTTTTTTTGTATTCAGGTTAGTGCAACGAAACCGAAACCACCATAACTGGCTATAATTACACCCAATTAATACCGAGCATCCACATCATGCGCTTCATCGACGAAGTTACAATCAAGGTTATCGCTGGCGATGGCGGCAATGGCGTCATCCACTTTCGTCGTGAAAAATTTATACCACGCGGCGGCCCTGACGGCGGCGATGGCGGCGATGGCGGCAGTGTTTTCCTGCTGGGTGACGAAAACCTAAATACGCTCGCCGACTTTCGCCATGTTCGCACCTATACCGCAGAATCCGGCCAGAAAGGTGCAGGACGCGAAATGACTGGACACGGTGGCAAAGATCTTTTTGTGCATGTACCTGTAGGCACGCTCATTTTCGATGAAGATACTGACGAACAGCTTGGCGATATTACCGAGCACGGCCAGAAGATCATGGTTGCCCAGGGCGGCTGGCATGGACTGGGAAATACTCGCTTCAAGAGCTCAATCAACCAGACACCCCGTAAGTGCACCCCCGGCACCCCGGGCGAGCGACGCCAGCTGCGCCTCGAACTCAAGGTGCTGGCTGACGTTGGCCTGTTAGGCATGCCCAATGCGGGCAAATCAACTTTTATCCGTGCCGTTTCTGCTGCAAAACCCAAGGTGGCTGACTACCCGTTCACCACGCTCTACCCCAACCTTGGCGTTGTTCGCGTGGGCACTCACCAGAGCTTTGTCATAGCGGATATCCCGGGGCTGATCGAAGGCGCCTCCGAGGGCGCCGGACTGGGTATACAGTTTCTCAAGCACCTGTCGCGCACCCAGCTTTTGTTACACATTATTGATATTGCGCCTTACGATGGCAGTGATCCCGTTGAAGATGCAAAAACTATTCTGAATGAGCTGGAAAAATATAGCAGTGAACTCGCCGATAAAGAACGCTGGCTGGTACTCAACAAAACCGATCTATTGTCCGAAGAGGAACTGACTGAGAAAAAGGATGCCATCACACAGGCCCTCGACTGGCATGGCCCTGTCTATACCATTTCTGCACTGAGCAATATCGGCACACAGGATATTGTCTACGATATTATGAAGCACCTGGAAAACCGTGATGACTGACCGAGCCAAATTCGCCAAATCAAAACGCTGGGTAATCAAAATTGGCAGCTCACTGATTACCAATGAAGGCCAGGGCCTGGACGTCGAAGCAATGAATAGCTGGGCTGCACAGGTAGTCGAACTACGCAATCAGGGCAAGGAGATCGTGCTGGTCTCTTCGGGTGCTGTTGCTGAAGGCATGGCGCGCATGGGCTGGAAAAAAAGGCCACATGCCCTGCATGAACTCCAGGCCGCCGCTGCCCTGGGACAAATGGGCCTGATCCAGCAGTTTGAATCCTGTTTCAAGAAACACAGCATCCATACTGCGCAGGTATTACTAACACACGATGACCTATCCAACCGTCGTCGTTACCTGAACGCACGCAGTACACTGCGCACACTGCTTTCGCTGGGTGCGATTCCCATTATTAATGAAAATGACACTGTCGCAACTGAAGAAATTCGTTTTGGTGACAACGACACACTGGCCGCACTAGTCGCCAACCTGGTTGAGGCCGATGCGGTGATTATTCTCACCGATCAGCAGGGTGTATTCGACAAGGACCCGAGAACCCACGGTGATGCCAAACTGATTACCAGCTCCCATGCCTCTAACCCCGAACTGCTAGAAGTGGCCGGTGACGGTGGCCACCTGGGTTGTGGCGGTATGCGCACCAAGATCACCGCAGCACAGCGCGCAGCCAGATCAGGCGCGGCAACGATGATTGCCTCGGGCTCGGAAAAAAACATTCTGATCAGGCTAGCCAATAACGAATTACTCGGCACACTGTTGACGCCCGATAGCGGGCCAATCGCAACAAGAAAACAGTGGCTGGCCAACCAGCTAACGGTCAGGGGCAGCCTGCAACTTGATGCTGGTGCCTGCAAGGCGTTGCATAAGAGCAGCCTGCTCGCTGTCGGCGTGACTAGTGTTTCCGGCAATTTTCAGCGTGGCGACGTGGTGACCTGTGTAGACACTAACGGCAAGGAAATTGCCCGAGGCCTGGTCAATTACAAGGCCTCAGAAGTCGAACGCATCATGGGCAAGGCCAGTAGCGAAATAGAAAATCTGCTCGGATACATCGATGAAGCCGAACTGATCCACCGTGACAACCTGGTACTACTCTGAAGCCGGTCAGGCAATCACAAAATCCAGCCGATAAAAAAGCCGGTTAATACCGGCTCTTTTATGGCTAACGCAAGCGGGGCTTACATTGCACGAATATTGCTATTCATTCTGCTCTTATGGCGAGCTGCCTTATTAATGTGAATCACGCCTTTACCAGCCATGCGGTCGATCATAGGACATGCTTCTTTATAGGCAGCCTCTGCAGCGGCTTTATCACCTGCCTCAACTGCATAATAAACTTTCTTGATACTTGTACGCATCATAGAACGATCACTCATGTTACGACTACGACGTACTACGGCCTGACGAGCACGTTTCTTTGCTGAAGCTGAATTTGCCACGGATAAAAACCTGTCTATCTAAAAAAGAGCGCGTAAATTGCCAGTTTCATCGGGTTTTGTCAACTAAAATTCGATAGAATGCGCCAACAACGCGTGCATTTTATCAAAAACTGACCTTACATTACCAAAGGAGCAACAAACTGAGCACCAAGCTACTCCGGTCCTCCCTCGTGGTGGGCAGCATGACCTTGATTTCCCGAATTTTCGGCCTGCTGCGCGATATCACGCTGGCAACAATTTTTGGCGCCAGTGGTGGCACCGATGCTTTTCTGGTTGCCTTCAAAATCCCCAATTTTATGCGTCGCCTGTTTGGCGAAGGCGCATTCTCACAGGCCTTCGTCCCGGTCTTTTCTGAATACAAGGAAAAGCGTAGCCGTGAAGAGCTACAGGATCTGATCAATTACGTTGCCGGCAAGCTAGGTGGCATCCTGCTACTGATCACCATCATTGGCTCTGTCGCCGCACCCGCACTGGTCTGGCTGTTTGCACCCGGATTCCATGACGACCCGGTTCGCTTCCAGCTCACCGCTGATATGTTACACATTACCTTCTCCTATCTATTCTTCATCGCGCTGGTAGCCTTTGCCAGTGGCATTCTCAACAGCTTCAACCAGTTTGCCGTACCCGCATTCACGCCTGTGTTGCTCAATCTCAGTATGATTGCAGCCGCAGTCTGGCTATCGCCAAAGATGGATGAACCGCTGATGGCTCTAGCCTGGGGCGTGGCACTGGCAGGCCTGCTGCAATTTCTGCTCCAGCTGCCCTTTCTGAAAAGACTGGGACTCATCCCCCACCCTCGCTTCAAACATCACCACGAGGGGGTTTCAAAAATCCTTAAACTGATGCTACCCGCAATCGTTGGTTCATCGGTAGCGCAGATCAATCTACTACTCGATACCGTCATCGCCTCGTTCCTAATGGCCGGCAGCGTGAGCTGGTTATATTATTCTGATCGCCTGCTTGAATTCCCCCTGGGTATTTTTGGGATTGCCATTGCCACCGTAATTTTGCCAGCACTCTCAAATCAGCACGCGCGCGATTCTGCCGAGGAATTCAACCAGACCCTCAACTGGGCCATTCGACTGGTGTTGATCATCGCTATACCCGCCTGTGTGGGCCTGTTTGTGCTCGCCGGACCTGTACTCGCCACCCTTTTTCAGTACGGTGAGTTCTCGACATCAGACACCCACCTTGCCAGTCTGAGTCTGATGGCCTATATCGCCGGCCTGCCTGCCTTTATCATTATCAAAATTCTGGCTCCCGGCTTTTATGCGCGCCAGGACACCAGAACGCCGGTACGCATTGGCATCATTGCCATGATCAGCAACATGGTAATGAATATCCTGTTTGTGGTACCTCTGATTCTCTTTAATTACGAAGCCCCGCATATCGGTCTGGCACTAGCCACCAGCTGTTCCGCCTACCTCAACGCCTTTCTGCTTTATCGAGGCTTAAGACGAAGAGAAGTATACAAACCCACGCATGGCTGGGTTAAATTACTGACACAGATTACAATAGCCTGCGCTGCCATGGTGGCGGGTATTTTGTGGATTACGCCCGAGATATCACAGTGGTCAATCTGGTCGGCTATACAGCGTGTTTCCAATATGACTGGCATTATAGCCATGGCTGTTGTTGTTTACTTTGTTACACTCATGCTTACTGGCCTTCACCCGATTAAATTGAAGCGATCAAATTAACAACCTGAACCATGCATCTAATCCGTGAACTCCATAATCTAAAGCCGACACATCAGGGCCTCGCCCTGACCATTGGTAATTTCGATGGGATTCACCTGGGTCACCAGGCCCTGCTCAAACTACTGGCCGAGATTGCCAGAAAACACGACGCCAAAACCTGCATGATGAGCTTCGATCCCCTGCCACACGAATACTTCTCCAGTGCCAGTGATCGCCCTCGTCTGATGAATACCCGAGACAAACTGATCGCGCTGGCCGACCATCTGCCTGCTCTTTGCCCGGATTATGTTTTACTGATGAATTTCGACGTCGACTTCTGCTCGATGACCGCCGATGAATTTATCCAGAGCATCCTTGTTGACAAGCTAGCGATCAAGGCATTGGTGATTGGTGATGACTTCCAGTTTGGGCGCGACCGTAAGGGAAACCTTGAACTGTTACAGAAATACGGCGAAAAACACGGTTTTGAAGTCGCATCGCTATCAACACATCACGTGGGCGATACCCGCGTCAGCAGTACTCGAATTCGTCAGGCATTGATTAACGGCCAGCTTGATGACACAGAAAAAATGCTGGGCAGGCCCTACCAGATCTGCGGACGCGTTGCACATGGTGACAAACGAGGGCGCACAATCGGATTTCCAACTGCAAATATTCATCTGCACCGCCCCAGCACCCCTCTACAAGGGGTATATTCTGTTACCATGCATTCCAGTAAATTAGGCACTGCGAAAGGCATCGCCAATCTCGGGCTTCGACCCACGGTGGAAGGCGAACGTGTTCAGCTTGAAGTTCATTTATTCGATTTCAATCAGGATATTTATGGTGAGAACGTCTGTATAGCCTTTCATCAAAAAATACGTGATGAGCAAAAATTTGCCTCTTTTGATGACCTCAAAAATCAGATTATGCTCGATTGCCAGACGGCACGTGAGTTTCACGGCCTGACCAACGATTAATTTTTACAGTAACGTGACATGACCATCGACTACAAACCAACGCTGAATCTGCCAGATACTGACTTTCCGATGCGCGGCAATCTCGCCAACCGCGAACCGGAAATGCTCAAAGAATGGGATAGTGAGGGCCTGTATCAGCAGATTCGCGAGGCCTGCAAAGGTCGGCCAACTTTTGTGCTGCACGATGGTCCTCCTTACGCCAATGGCGATATCCACATCGGCCATGCGGTCAACAAGATTCTCAAAGACATTATTGTTAAAAGCAAAACGATCGCAGGTTTTGATGCGCGCTACGTCCCTGGCTGGGATTGTCACGGCCTGCCCATAGAATTAATGGTCGAGAAAAAAATTGGCAAGGCCGGTGACAAGGTTGATGCAAAAACTTTCCGCCAGAAATGTCGTGAATATGCGGCCAAGCAGGTCGATGGCCAACGCAAGGATTTTATTCGCCTCGGCGTACTCGGTGACTGGGACAAACCTTATCTCACCATGGATTACAAATTTGAAGCCGATATCGTTCGCTCTCTCGGCAAGATCATTGAGAAAGGCCATCTGCACAAAGGCAGCAAGCCGGTGCACTGGTGCCTGGACTGTGGCTCGGCACTGGCTGAAGCTGAAGTCGAATACAAAGATAAAGAGTCACCCGCAATCGACGTCATGTTCAAGGCCTCCGATGCTGCATCTATTCTCAATATTTTTGGCTGCGCCAACAAGGCAGAAGGCGATGTTGCTGCGGTGATCTGGACAACCACACCGTGGACCCTGCCAGCTAACCAGGCCGTCTGCCTGCATCCCGATTTCAATTACCAACTGATTCAGGTCACCACCAGTAACGGCCCTGCCTGCCTGATACTCGAAGAGACACTCGCAGTAGCCGCGCTCCACCGCTATGGCATCGACCAGTACTGCGTACTCGGTAACACCACGGGTAGCAAACTGGAGAAGCAGTTACTGCAACACCCCTTTTATGACAAGCAGGTACCGATCATTCTTGGCGACCATGTCACTACTGAAACAGGTACTGGAGCGGTGCACACAGCGCCCGGCCATGGTCAGGACGACTATGTCGTTGGCCTGCGTTATGGTTTAGAAGTTTACAACCCGGTTGGTAGCGACGGTGTTTTCCTGCCTGATACAGAATTATTTGCTGGTATTCATGTTCACAAGGCCAATGCTGCCATAATTGACACACTGGAGCAGAATGGCGCTCTCTTAAAACACGAAAAACTGCAGCACAGTTATCCCTGCTGCTGGCGGCACAAGACACCGATCATTTTCCGTGCAACACCGCAATGGTTTGTCAGCATGGAACAGAATGGACTGCGCGATCAGGCACTCAGGGAAGTGAACAAAACCCAGTGGATTCCTGACTGGGGCCAGGCTCGTATTGAGACCATGATCAAGAACCGCCCCGACTGGTGCATATCAAGACAACGCACATGGGGTGTTCCGATTACCTTATTCGTGCACAAGGAAACCGGTGAGCTTCATCCCAACACGCAAGCACTGATAGAAACCGTTGCACAACGCATCGAAAAAGAAAGTATCGATGCCTGGTTTGAACTCAATGCCGCAGAACTCATTGGCGATGATGCTAAACACTACGACAAAACAACTGACACACTAGATGTCTGGTTCGATTCTGGCGTTACTCACGCCTGCGTACTCGGCCAGCGTGAAAGCCTGCCATTCCCAGCCGATTTATACCTGGAAGGCTCAGACCAGCATCGCGGCTGGTTCCAGTCATCACTATTAACCTCAACAGCCATTAATGGAGTTGCGCCATACAGAAGCGTACTGACACACGGCTTCACCGTTGATGCCAAGGGACACAAAATGTCGAAGTCTCTGGGTAACGTGGTCGCGCCTCAAAAAATCGTCAACTCTCTGGGCGCAGACATTCTACGGCTCTGGGTTGCCAGCTGTGATTACAGCGCAGAGATGACCGTGTCCGATGAAATTTTAAAACGTTCTGCCGACACCTATCGCCGTATTCGCAATACCGCACGCTTCCTGCTCTCTAACCTCAATGGTTTTGAACCGGCACGAGACAAACTTGATGCAGAAAAAATGTTGCCTCTGGATCGCTGGGCCGTAGCCAAAACCAGATCACTTCAGGATGAAATTATTGCTGCCTACGACAGTTACAATTTCCACCTCATCTACCAGAAGTTGCATAACTTTTGCTCCGTTGATCTGGGCGGCTTTTATCTCGATGTCATCAAGGATCGTCAGTACACAGCACAAACAAATAGTATTGCACGTCGTTCTGCACAGACTGCGCTGTATCATATCGCTGAAGCCATGTGTCGCTGGATGGCACCAATTTTGAGTTTCACTGCTGATGAAATATGGAAGGCAATTCCTGGTGAGCATTCTAAATCCGTATTTCTTGAAAACTGGTATCAGGAACTTTTTGAACTAGATACGCATGATGCCATGAATATGGCTTTCTGGCAGAACATTCTGGAAACCAGAGCCTCCATTAGTAAACAACTTGAAATACTGCGCAATGAAAATAAAATTGGCTCTTCTCTCGATGCTGAAGTCATCATCTACTGTGATGGTGAAGTTTTTAATCAGCTGAACCAGCTCGATAACGAGTTGCGTTTTGTGCTGATAACATCAGATGCAAAGGTCTCCGCCTTAAGTGCTGCAGATAAAAACTCTATTGAATCAAAATTGAGTAATGGCAGCATCATTAAAATCTCGGCTTTTGCATCTGAGCACACCAAGTGTGTTCGTTGCTGGCATCACCGTGACGACGTTGGCCAGCACCCGTCGCATCCAGAGCTTTGTGGCCGCTGTGTTGAGAATGTAGCAGTGCGTGGCGAAACACGCCGCTTCGCCTAGGCCTATAACGTGAACTGGCTCTGGCTAACTGTTGTTGTAACTGTTCTTGATCAGCTCACTAAACAGCTGGCAGAGCAATCACTGGTATCACACCAGCCTGTTGCCGTTATATCCAACCTGAACTGGACGCTAATGTACAATGAGGGTGCTGCCTTCAGCTTTCTCAGCAATGCTGGCGGGTGGCAGCGTTGGTTCTTCATTGCATTATCATCCGCCATTAGCCTGTTTCTTTTCTTCTGGTTAAAGCAACTCGATAAAAACAAAAAACTACTTTCGATTGGCCTTGCCCTCATTCTTGGCGGCGCTATTGGCAACCTGATTGATCGCGTACTTTTTGGTCATGTCATCGACTTCATCCAGTATTATTATCATGCTGATGCCTGCCTGCCTGGATTTTCCCTATGGAAGCTCGATTCTGGCTCCACCTGTTTCTGGCCAGCCTTTAATATTGCTGATTCGGCAATTTCACTTGGCGCAGCAATGTTAGTGATCGACATGATCAAGGAACACTTTGAGGAAAAAGATAATGGCTGAAAAAATTAATCAAACCAGCCAGGTATTATTACACTACAGCCTTATGCTCACCGATGGCACGGTTATTGAAAGCAATTTTGGCGAAGACCCGCTTGAGATCAATATGCTCGACTCACAACTACCTGAAGGTATGCAGCTCGCACTTATTGGACTAAGAGCCAACGATGAACAATCCCTGACACTCACCCCGGAGCAGTGTTTTGGTTTCCGTGATGAAGATAACATTCATACCATGCCGCTGTCCGATTTTAGTGATGATCTGTCACCAGAAATAGGCGTGACATTTAATTTTGGAACACCCGATGGCGATGACCTTCCAGGTACGGTTCGCGCCATTACCAACGATGGTGTTCAAGTTGATTTCAACCATCCACTTGCTGGTCTTCCACTCATATTCACAGTCAAAATACTTGAAATCAACAACACTCACTCCTATGGGCAAGATAATTAATCAATACTATGGATATCTATCTCGCTAATCCCCGTGGTTTCTGTGCAGGCGTTGATCGAGCCATTGAAATTGTCGAGAGAGCACTCGATATTTTTGGTGCGCCAGTTTATGTCCGTCATGAAGTGGTACACAACCGGTATGTTGTTAATAATCTTGCACAAAAAGGTGCTGTTTTTGTTGAGGCCCTCAGTGAAGTACCTGATGACGCCACTGTTATCTTCAGTGCACATGGTGTATCCCAGGCAGTTCGCACCGAAGCCGACCAGCGCGCGCTTCGTGTCTTCGATGCCACCTGCCCACTGGTTACCAAAGTCCATCTTGAAGTGGCTCGCTACGCACAAACAAATGTTAATGTAATTCTAATTGGTCATGCGGGCCACCCCGAAGTTGAGGGCACCCTTGGTCAGTATGACTCATCATCTAGCGGGAAGATTTACCTCGTAGAAACAATTGATGATGTGAATGATCTGGAAATCGACAACCCAGATAATCTGGCTTACGTCTCCCAGACAACCCTGTCAGTCGATGACACCCGCCAGATTATCGATGCCCTAGAGCAACGATTTCCCTCCATTCAGGGGCCTCGCAAAGATGACATCTGTTATGCAACACAGAATCGTCAGGATGCTGTACGTGAGCTTTCAAACAAGGTAGACGTCTTTCTGGTCATCGGCTCTACCAACAGCTCAAACTCCAACCGATTACGAGAACTTGCTGAGAAGCAGGGTGTTAACGCCTATCTCATTGATGATGCTAATGACATAAATGTGGACTGGTTTCTTAATGCAACATCAGTTGGCGTCACCGCGGGTGCATCTGCGCCTGAAGTTCTGGTTAAGGAAGTGATGGACAGGTTACAGTCGCAGTTTCAGGCAAGCATCCATAACGACTATGGGGCAGCTGAATCGGTACGATTCCAACTACCCAAAGCACTAAGAACAACTGAATAGATAAATTTACAAAATATATACAGACAATAAATACATTACCAACACGAAGTCGGATCGTCGCCGGTTGCTGATTTCAGCCCGGTTGAAGTTAATGATAGGGTTTTGCAGTCTGTATCTGACGCCTGATCTCCAATTGCGGTAGCAGTCACTTCAAAGCCACTCACATTTGCTGATACAACGTCAAATATATAAAAACCTCCATCAGATGTCGCGTTTGTAGCAATCGCAGCAAGATCAGTAGTATAAGTGTTATTCTGCAAATAATACCGTTCCTGTTTGTCCGCAATCTTGCTCAGCCCTACTTTGGCATCAGAGCGACGTGATTCAGTCATGTATTCCTTATAACTAGGAATCGCAATTGCACTCAATATCCCGATAATAGCCACGACAATCATTAACTCAATCAAGGAGAATCCGTTATTATTTTTCATCACTCATAGCCCTATATTTATTGTTCAACTTCATACCAATACAATCTCTCGACAGTTCCAACTTCACCTGCTTTACTACATTCGGTACCTACACATAGCGTAGGAATACCATCTTCAGTAATAATCACACGTGGTGTTGGCGGAATACCACCACGAGCAAGGAGTGTTCTGCGGTCTTCGCGTGTCTCAGTCGTTGAGGTATCACCATCATCTGTCGGCGTACCATCAGCGATATTAACGTAATAAATTGCGCCAGTACCATCGTTTGCCTTACAGGTATTCGCAGTCAGGCCTGCCGCAGCCGGTATAAATGTTGTGAAGATGGCAACATTGTTCAAGATCAATGACTCGGACAGCGCCTTCTCACCCACATATGCCCCACTCATTTCTCTAAACGTAATATACCAGCCTTTAGCAGCACCAAGTAAAGCCTTTGCAGCATCTATTTGAAGCTGAGTTCCCTGACCAATTAAATTGTCTGTTGTATCGAACAAGTCTGCCTCAGTTAAGGTTGTATACGACGCTGGCACTGTATATACATCATAATCACGAATCATATATGCGCGATCATGTGTGGCTGTCTGCAGTGGATGCGCCCTGTAGCCTGAAGCCGCAAGAACAGCAATATAGGGTGCCTGCCCCTTTTCAAGAATAATGGCGACATCAGGTGGATTATAGAATCGGCGGTTGTCATTAACGCTACCATCTATAGCCAGGTCTGCAATACGTCCGCCTTTTGCGGCTACAGTACTACCCGTTGCGTTATTATCAATATCAATACGCCATAGCTGTCCACCCATATCGCCTGCATACAGGCGATCAACGTAGCCGTCACCATCAATATCTATTGGCTTAATACGGCCCGGTATACTGTAAAGCATATTAGTAAGCTGTAAATCAGCCGCACCATCGGGGCCTGCACGCCACAACATCTCGCCTGTCGTTGCATCGACGATATAAATACCACGGCCAACGGTATCAGTACCTCGTGTCAGCAGCAAATCCTGGTTAACGTCATAACCGGCACCAAAGATTAAAACAACCCTTTCTGTACCACCTATTTTAATTCTTTCAACATTCGGTGATGACCACGTCTGGCCCAGTTCAGCATAATCACCGGTGCCACCCTCAATGACCCAACGTAGTTTTGGCTGGTTTCTGTTTGTCACATCCAGTGAATAGATATAACGACCACCTCTTCGCATACCAAAATACAGGTAAACGTGTTCGCCTGCACCAGAAACGGTACCATCATGGTTAGCATCATTAATCCATGAAATGACATTGCCATCGAGTCCATAAGCCTTTCCAGTAACGCCTGTATCATCAAATACATTCTGCAACCTGGGCAATATCTCCTGTGGCACAAAAGCAAAATTTTCTTTTCCTGTGACCGTATTAAACGCATGCAGATAGCCATCATTGGTTGCTACATAGGCTACCAGATCAGGCACGCCGCCTGCGAGTTGCCCATATTGTACAAGCGCCGGCTCAGCGTGTAGTGGGTCACCCATTTCACGACGCGCATCGAATACATTACCATTAGTATTAACATCCTTAATATCATAGCCACTCGACCAGAGTATAAGCGCCGTTTTATAGTCATATGTAAATGTAAAACCAAAGAACGTCACCGATACAGGAGGCTTAGTTGCTAGCCCACCAAGCATAGCATCGGTAATATTGGTATTTGACAGGGTAAGCCTATTGGTCACAGAAGTCAGATCACTATTGCTTGGCGTCAGTACCCCTGTAGCACCTGAATAGCTACCAGTAAATGTATATATTTTACGTATCATTGCAATATTACTGGCTGCACCACCCTTGGCGGTTTCAGCACCATCCGGTGCATCAATTGGTGCCGTCCAGTAACTGACCGAGGTATCTTTAAAGAAGCCTGATGCAGCATCAATGGCTGGATTGTGGTTTTTATCGGCTACAAATGGCAATCTATTTGCGTCAAATTCCAGCTTAAATTTTTTGAGATTACCCTCCCAGTGCTCACCATCAGCCGGTTTAAACAGGGTAAAGAAAAGATCATCCAGGTTGGTGGCACGGTTGAACGCGTTCACCGACACCGCTGGTGATGAGAACGTTGAGTTCACCTTAAGAATTTCTGATACCAGTTCATTTAGAACACGGACCAGATCAGCCTCATTCGATGCCTCGGCAAATCGACCACCACCCTTAAAGGCCGTATCGCGCAACAGCTTTTCGCCATCTAAAAGCTGTTGCGAGGCTATGGCAGGAAAAGCGAAACCCACTGTATAGGTGGTAATATTCTGATCACCGACATGTGCCGGTGTATCGGCACGCGTTGCCACATCATTGGTATGCGCCCAATCAGCCAGCTCATCCAGGCAGTTATCAATGGTCGAGCCATCTGAATTAAAGGCATCCTGGTTACTGTTCCAACCTGCATATGGCCCGGTATTACACGAACCAACATCAAAGCCAGCCAGGGTTGATCGTTTGCTGGCATCGAGGTAGTCATAAGTTGCCTGACCATTCGAAACGACGATAATATAGTTCTTCTGACAGGTCTCTGTGATCGGTGTCTCGTACTCGATATTACCCGGTAACATACTACCCACCTGGTTGCTGGGTAGTGACTTGGTGCCATAATGCGCCTCTGCGCCACCAAAGTATTTCAGCGCCTCGAAATAGGTTTCAGAAATAACCGAATCAACACCTACCTGCATATTACCCAGGCGGTTGTAAAAGTCCTGACGACCCAGGTTCACGTCCAGCGTGGGATAGATAACCGGGCCACCTTCACCACCGTAGTCCACACCGTCAATGACATTAATCTTTCTATCATACTGCATCAGGCCCATATTGATATTACTGACACTGGCTACCAGTGTACCAATCGCATTTTTTAACTGATCAAACAGGGGGACCTGTGAAAATACTACAGTAGGGTCTTTCAGATAATTGAGGTAGTTGCCTGAAAACAAGGTATAGTTCTGTGCGTTATTTGCCCAGATAGTCGCGGCAACACTTTTGTTCTCTACACCAACCCAGCCTGTAGTGGTATCTGGACTATTGGCAATAAAATTTTTATTACCAACAGCACCATTTTGGCCGTGTATATCATGATCCTGCACACACTCTATAGGGTAGGCCCGTGTCGTCGCATTGTTGGTGACAAGATCCCGCCAGAATAGCTTGCCAGCCGCATTATAGAACTGTGCCACCTGGCCCAGATACATACCAGTTGTATATAAAGAGCCTGTAAATGCACCCTGGAAACCACCATTATTGGGATCGTATTCTTCCAACGAGTGCAGGCAGTGATTGGCAGCCCAGTCAAAATAGTCGCCATTGGTTTTAGGTAGAGTGCCGTCATTGGTGTAATAGACTTTGTTCGGCAGGTAACCGCCTGACAGGTCATAAGTTCTAGTGTAATCGTATGGCTCCGACGCTGGTAAGGTGCCTGACATATCCCAGGAAGAATCCATAACGAACATCACATTCGGCTGTGCCCGCGCACCCAGCAAATTCGCGTTAGTATAAATCTCGATATCGTCTGCGTAGGCTGGTGCCAGCACACCGCAGCCCAGGGCAAAGCCAATGGAAATCTTTTGAAATTTTTTACCTATGTAACTCATAACAAGCCTCTCATGACTACCACGGACTATTCATGCCAACGAATAGTTTGTACTTCCCGAGTTTCTGGATTAAATGATACCAGCGCTGGCTTGCCGGCCCACATCTTCGCCTCGAGCAAATCGACCTCAACATCATTACTATAGGCCCTGGTTTTCGGCGTAATTATCACCGTCGTAAAATCACAGCCGGTACACCTGACATCCTTGATGATACCTGTTCGATCATTTGATAGCTTGATACTTAAAGCCCGCGCCACATAAGGCACATACGGGTGTTCTTCTGCCATGGCATACTGGCTCAGAAAAAACGATATCGCACAGACCAGATTAATTAGCAGCTTCATAAATCATCTCCTTCACAACCTTTTACCGGGAATTTGGTCGCCGCCCTCTGGACAGAACGCGATGAAAGCGTTGCCGTCTCCCCGGTCGCCGTTACCT
>JAOUPA010000169.1 GCA_029880105.1 Gammaproteobacteria bacterium | reverse complement strand
AAAATTAAGAAAAGCGATTTTCTCTCATTCGTAGACAGCCACCCTGCTCTCGCTGATAAAATTAAACGGAATCTGGAAACTAGGAACGAAGAGCTCATCCTGCGTGAAAGCCTGATTGACATCACTGGCGTCAATGGCAAGCGTTTGCATATCAGCATAAAAGGTGATCCATCAATAAAAGAATCCGCCTTTGTTCGAGAGCGTTATGAAAGTGTGGTCGATAAAATCATGGACCAACTTGAGCCCAACCTTGAAGACATGATTTTAAATCGCTGCATCTATCGTCTATTTATTAACTTCAATAGCGGCGAAATCAGAACAGCCTCCATCTTCGACCCATATGTCGAAGAAATTCACACCGCCGACAAACTCATCGAGCGCGCCTATCTTGATCGACACTTTCCCAAGATCAGTTACAGCGATAAGGCCAAAATAATTAAATCCATGTACCAGTCTATTTCGTCCAGCACACTCTTTAGTCAATTACCAACGCACTGGAAAAAAATTATCAGTAAATCACACGATAACTGGCAACCCATTCCACAAAATGAAATTGTCAGTGTCATGACCCGATTAAATCGATTAAGAAGTATAGATAGTTTTTACCTGCGAAATTTTAGTATAAGCATGATTCAGGACGCAATAAGAATGCAGTTTAACTGTGACGGTACGCATATTGTGAGCAGTGAAGACTATCAGCGCTTTCTGGATGAAAATCTGGAAGAGGCATAAATATGTACTGGTTGTAACTCTAGAAAACCGTGAGTCGTTTCCTATTACAGCATTATCTTCATTACAGGCCAGACGATACTCATTTAATTTATTCAATTAAAATTAGTCTTCCTGGCCACCTTTCTGCCAGTACATCCCACCCATCACCGTCACGGCTATTGCCAGTATAAGTATCACCACTCCAGTTAATGTCAAATTACCGCCTTCAGTGGCCCACCATGTCGTACCACCTGCTGTGATTAATGCCACGATTACGCAGTGAACTACAATTTTTACTCTAGCGATCTCTGCAGTAATAAAACCACCAATGAACATAATCGTCAAAAATACCGGGAAAGCTACCAGATAACGTAACCAGCCGGTAATGTCATTTAACAATGGATAATCTTTTGCCAGCGCGTTATAACCTACTGCAATAAAGATATAAGCCAGCTGCATTAGCAGAATGGCAATTACAATTAGGACAGTACCTGCGGTAATGGCCTTAATACTTCTCATCAGTTGCATTATGTGAATCTTCTATCGCACGTTCAAATATTCCCTTTCAGAAATATCGTGCCAGGCTTTCACCTGTTTTCTAAATTTATTGTATGAATCAAAAATTTTCTTCGCTGCTTTATTCTTGCTAGCTAACTCTATTACCACTTCCTCGGACAGGCCTTTTAGTTTTTCTAGCACATCGTCTGGTAATCGGCGCAGGTCGACCTTGTGTTTGTTTACCAGTGTATCCAGTGCCGCATTATTTTTAGCCGAGAATTCAGTGGCCATATCCTGATTAACCACCCTGCAGGCATTCATCACGATACTCTGTAAATCTTTCGGCAGTTCTTCCAGTGCTTTTTTGTTAATTATGGCTTCGAGTGTAGTGCCGGGCTCGTGCCAGCCAGGGTAGTAATAATATTTCGCGGCTTTGTGCAAACCAAAGGCGAGGTCGTTGTAAGGGCCAACCCACTCGGTAGCATCTATTGCACCAGATTTTAGTGAAGTAAATAACTCGGCACCGGGAAGGTTTACCGGTGTACCACCAGCTCGACTCAGTACTTCACCACCCAGTCCAGGGATGCGCATTTTCAGGCCTTTTAAATCTTCAACACTATTGATTTCTTTATTGAACCAGCCTGCCATCTGCACCATGGTGTTACCAGCAGCCGCAGGCACAACACCAAACGGCTCATAGGTTTCTGTCCACAACTCCATGCCACCACCATGATACAGCCAGGCATTCATTTCCTGCGCATTCATGCCAAACGGAACAGTAGAAAAAAACTGCGCCTCTTCGACCTTACCTTTCCAGTAGTAGGCTGAGCCGTGACCCATCTGCGCCGTGCCACGCGATACTGCATCAAAAACTTCCAGTGCAGGTACCAGTTCGCCGCCACCATATACTTTTACCTTAATGCGACCATCCGTCATTTCACCAATCAGCTCGGCAAGTTTATTGGCACTGGTACCAAGCACCGGAAAATTTTTCGGCCAGGTAGTAACCATCTTCCATTTGATACTGGATTTTGCACTTACGATGGCGGGTGCAGCCAGTGTGCCTGTTGTAACACCGCCAATAGCAGCTGTTTTTATAAAGTCACGACGTTTCATATTTCTTACCCTTTCTTTATCTGCCGCAATCATGCGGAGAAAAGCTTTTTAATTTAACTGGAATATTATGCAGGATGAAGGTTAGCATAACCGATAACCAGCCACTTTGAACCTGAATATTCAAAATTCACCTCAACACGTGCATGTGCACCACTACCTTCAAGATTGGTGATAATGCCTTCTCCAAACTTACCATGCATAACACGTTGACCGACATGCAGACCACCGATGGATTCAGTTTGCATCGAAGCCGATGAGCGTGGCGAATACAATGGCTGGCTTACCATGGGTTTGGCACGCACCTCATGTACCAGGTGCTCTGGGATCTCCCCGATAAATCGTGATGGTGATGGGTATAAATCCTGCCCATAGAGACGCCGGTATTCGGTGCAGGTCATCACCAGTTTCTGCCTGGCGCGGGTGATACCGACATAGCAAAGACGGCGCTCCTCTTCGAGCTTACCCTCTTCTTCCAGTGAACGCTGGCTGGGAAACAGCCCCTCTTCGAGGCCAACCATAAACACCAGCGGGAATTCCAGACCCTTGGCGCTGTGCAAGGTCATCATCTGCACGCAATCTTCCCAGGCATCGGCCTGTCCTTCCCCAGCTTCAAGTGCAGCGTGGGTGAGGAATGCCGTGAGCTCATCCATGCCTTCAAGCTCATCAGCACTAGTATCGTACTCGAATCCACGCCCGGCGCTAACCAGTTCTTCCAAGTTTTCTACCTTGGCCTGTGCCTTCTCGTTTTTCTCCTTACCATAATGATCGATCAGTCCACTCTGGTGAATAACGTGTTCAATTTTCTCGTAAAGATCCAGTGATGCTGTATCGGCCGCCAAGTTGTCGATTAGCTCGATAAATCCGGCCAGTGCATTCGCGGCACGTGCTGTTAGCTCCTTGTCTTCGATCAGTGTGCTGGCCGCCTGCCATAGCGACATATCCTTATCACGCGCCAGCTTACGAACTCTTTCAACGGTGCGATCTCCTATACCACGTGTAGGTGTATTGACTACGCGCTCGAACGAGGCCATGTCGTTGCGATTATTAATCAGACGCAAATAAGCAAGTGCGTCTTTAATCTCAGCACGTTCAAAATAACGCATACCGCCATAGACACGATATGGAATTCCCTCACTAACAAATTTTTCCTCAAACACACGCGACTGGGCGTTACTGCGATAAAGAATGGCGATCTCAGATCGGGCATTACCTTCTTCCACCCACTGCTTTATATGATCGAGTACAAAATTGGCTTCATCATACTCGTGGAAGGCATTGTAAAAATGAATAGGCTCGCCATCTTCGCCACTGGTCCAGAGTTTTTTGCCCAAACGGTCACTGTTATTGTCGATAATCGCATTCGCTGCTGATAGTATCGTTGTAGTCGAGCGGTAGTTTTGCTCTAGCCGGACCACCTCAGTGGGCTTGAAGTGTTTCTGAAATGATTTGATATTTTCTACGCGTGCACCACGCCAACCATATATCGCCTGGTCATCATCACCGACTATGAACACGTGGTTTTTATTACCGGCAAAAGTGCGTATCAGCGCATATTGAATCGTATTAGTGTCCTGAAATTCATCGACCAGTATATGTCTAAAACGGTTCTGGTAGTGCTGCTGTAGTGATTCGTTGTCACGTACCAGTTCCAGCGTGCGTAATAGCAGCTCGGCAAAATCAACCGCACCGGCTTTTTCACAGGCCGCCTCGTAAGCACTGTAAATACGCACCAGTTGCTGGTACAACGGATTGTGAGCGGTATCGATGTGCTTAGGCCGCTGACCTTCGTCCTTGCGCGCATTGATAAAAGCCTGCGCCTGTTTCGGCGGCCACTGCGCTTCATCCAGCCCCAGGCCTTTCAGAATACGACGGATCATGCGGTACTGATCATCGGAGTCGAGTATCTGGAAGGTTTGTGGCAACCCCGCCTCTTTCCAGTGCGATCTCAGCAGGCGATGCGCCAGGCCGTGGAAGGTGCCAACCCACATACCTCCGGCG
>JAOUPA010000168.1 GCA_029880105.1 Gammaproteobacteria bacterium | reverse complement strand
TGATATCGGCGGCGAAACCGTCGGTCTTATCACCTACATGCGTACCGACTCGCTCAGCCTTGCCAGTGAAGCCATTGATGAAATTCGTGGCCTGATCAATGATCGCTATGGTAAGGAAAACTTACCTGAAGAGGTTCGCGTATTTAAAAGCAAATCAAAAAATGCACAGGAAGCGCACGAGGCAATTCGACCTACTTCGGTCAGGCATATACCCGAAGAGATCAAACAATATCTAAAACCAGATCAATATGCTCTCTATGAACTGATCTGGAAACGTACCGTCGCCTGTCAGATGATCCACGCAACGCTAGACACCGTACGTGTTGATCTTGGTTGCGGTGAAGGCAACATCTTCCGTGCCAATGGCTCAACGATTCGCCACCCCGGTTTTATGGCCGTGTACATGGAAGGTGCCGACGATAATAAATCCGATGATGATGAAGAAAAATTACTGCCTGAGCTAAAGGAAGGCGAAAAAGTTAATCTACTGGACATCGTCAACGGTCAGCACTTTACTGAGCCACCACCGCGTTTCACTGAAGCCAGCCTGGTAAAAACACTCGAAGAGTATGACATCGGTCGTCCTTCTACTTACGCCAGCATTATTTCAACCCTGGTCAACCGTGAATATGTCGACCTTGAAAATCGTCGCTTCACCCCGACTGACATCGGCCGTATCGTCAATAATTTTTTGACAGAGCATTTCACACGTTATGTCGATTACGAATTCACCGCCAACCTTGAAGATGAACTCGATAGCGTTGCCCGCGGCGAAGAAGACTACGTGCCACTGCTACGAAATTTCTGGCAACCGTTCAAGCAACTGGTAGACGACAAAGAGGTCAATGTCAGCCGTGCCGATGTTGCCCAGTCTCGCCATATCGGTACCGACCCTAAAACCGGTAAACCAATCAGCGTTCGCATGGGACCTTATGGGCCATTCGTGCAAATTGGCGACAAGGACGACGAAGAGAAACCTCAGTTCGCCAGCCTCAGGCCCGGCATGAAGATGAATGACGTCACCATGGATAATTACGAAGACCTGTTCGTGTTACCGCGTGAACTGGGTGAGTCGCCTGAAGGTGAAGCTATCTCAACCAACTATGGCCGATTCGGACCTTATGTCAAATACGGCAGTAAATTTGTCTCCATTAACAAGGCCTATCAGGATCAGGGTATCGACCCGTACAACATTACGTTTGAACAGGCGATGGAGTTGGTGACCGCCAAGAAAGAATTTGATGCCAATAAATACATCAAGTCATTCGAAGGCACTGATATAGAAATACTTAATGGACGCTATGGACCTTATATCACTGATGGCGAGAAAAATGCCAAGATCCCCAAAGACAGGGAACCGAAAGATTTAACGCAGGAAGAATGTGAAAAACTGCTCGCCGAGGCGCCGGTACGCAAAGGTCGTAAAAAGAAGGCAGCCAAGAAAAAGGCTGTGAAGAAAAAAACCGCGCCTAAAAAGAAAACGGCTAAAAAGAAGACCGTAAAGAAAAAGGCAGTAAAGAAAAAAACGGCGAAAAAGAAAGCCCCCAAGAAAAAGTAACCTGTTATGGCGAGCGCCTTTGCCATCCGACACGCTGCACATCAAATCCGCCGTGGCGGGATTATCGTCTACCCTACCGAGACAGTTTATGGCCTCGGCTGCGATCCGATGAATTTCGATGCCGTCGATGCACTGTGTCGATTAAAACAAAGACCATCAAGTAAAGGCCTCATCCTGCTCGCCAGTGATCTACAGCTTTTTGATGACTATATCGAACCGCTCTCTGAAAAAGATCAGCAAAAAATAACAGGCCCGTCACAACCTACCAGCTGGATTGTACGTGCCAGCAAGCAACTACCAGACTGGTTAAGTAACGAGCAGAGGACACTGGCAATTCGCATTACCGAACAACCAGTGGTAACTGCACTATGCCAGCATCTTGGTCACCCGATAGTCTCGACTAGTGCCAACCCCAGTGGTAAAAGGACCTGTCGCAACGCGTTTGAAGCACACAAATATTTTCATGGTAAAGTAGCCGCCATATTAATTAATGATCGTGAACTGCACGGCCAGCCTTCGATCATCAGACGACTGGATGATGAGTCCGTCGTACGTCCCTAATTTCAAAACAGAATAATTGAGTTCATTATGTCGCACCCAGATACCCAGGCCGTTAAAGACTATTTACTATCCCTGCAGAAAAATATCTGCATGGGGCTCGCCAGTGAGGATGGCAATGCCGATTTCATAATCGACCAATGGCAACGTGAGAATGGTGGCGGTGGCGGCATTACACGTGTCCTTACTGATGGCGCCGTCTTCGAACAGGCTGGTGTCAATTTTTCCCACGTCACCGGTGGCCAGCTACCCGCATCCGCAACAGCACATCGCCCCGAACTCGCCGGCAGGGAATTTGAAGCCATGGGCGTGTCACTGGTCATCCATCCGCTTAGCCCAATGATTCCGACCTCACACGCCAATGTACGTTTCTTTATTGCCCGCAAGGAAGGTACTGACCCGGTCTGGTGGTTTGGTGGCGGCTTTGACCTGACACCCTATTACGGCAACAAGGATGACTGCATTCAATGGCACAAAACGGCACAGCAGGCATGCCAGCCTTTCGGCGAAGGCACCTATGAAAAATACAAAAAATGGTGTGATGATTATTTTTACCTAAAACACCGTGATGAACAGCGTGGCATCGGTGGCCTGTTTTTTGATGACTTAAACGAAGGCGGTTTTGAACAATGCTTTGCCTTTATGCAGAGTGTTGGCGATCATTATTTAAAGGCCTATTTGCCGATCGTAAAAAACAGGAAGAATGATCCGTACACCGAGGCACAGCGTGATTTCCAGTTATATCGTCGTGGTCGTTATGTTGAATTTAACCTGGTCTATGATCGAGGCACCCTGTTCGGCCTGCAGACAGGCGGTCGTACCGAGTCAATCCTGATGTCACTACCACCCGTAGTAAATTTTAAATACAACTGGAAACCAGAAGTGGGATCGAAAGAGGCAGAGCTCTATGATTATTACCTGAAACCCAGGGACTGGGTCAACATTAAGTAGCTGTCTCAGGTAACCTGTTTTTTTGTTTCCATCGTCTGCACTGGAAACTTGACGATATTGCCGTGTGGCAGTTCTGCCAGTGGTGGTGAAATATAATTACCCTGCACACGATCAACACCACATACCTTCAGTATACGCATGACCTCAGGGCTTTCCACAAACTCGGCCACAGTCATACGTGATAGCGAGTGCGCTACATCATTCATCGCAGTTACAATAGCGCGGTCAGTCGAACCTCGCGCCATATTTCTCACAAACTGCCCATCGATTTTTACATAATCTGAAGGCAGGCTCTTGAGCTGTGAGAAAGAACAGAAACCAGAACCAAAATCATCAAGCGAGAACTTACAGCCAATTTCCCTTAGTGATGAGATAAAACGATTCGCCTGATTCATATTCGCAATCGCCATAGTTTCGGTAATTTCAAAGACCAGTGCATCCGGAGATATATCATATTTCTCTATCAGCGATTTAATACGATCGGCGGTTTCATCATCATCCAGCGTATTACCCGAAAGATTGATGGACAATGAAATTTTACCTCGAAGCTGATTGATATCAACCAATGTACGCAGGGCATGCTCAACTACCCACATATCAATATCCACCATCATATTAAAACGTTCAGCTGTTGGTATAAACGAATCGGGCGTATACAACTCGCCATTACCGTCACGCATCCTGATTAACACTTCATAACTGTACCTGCTCTTATTCAACTTAAGGTACTGTTGCCAGAGCAGGCCATTCTGAATCGGCATATTGCTCAAATCGATATCGTACAGATCAAGAATAGGCTGGAAGTAAAGCTCAAAGTCATCGTTGTGTAGCGCCTCACGCAGGCGGCTGGACCAGCCCAGCTCACTACCCATGACATTACGTTCGTCATTATTTTTATCATACAGGTGCGTCTGGTTACGACCCATGCGTTTTGCAATATTACAGGCAATGTCCGCATTCGATAAAATATCACCAGCAGTTAGCAGCTCGCCCTCGATCATGGCGACGCCGACACTGGCCTGAACGTGATAGGCCTTTTCATTGTGCGGCACACGCAATACTGACAGTGAATCGCGACAGCCATCAGCAAGACTCAATGCCAGACTGTCATCAACATTTTTCAGGATGATGGCAAACTCATCACCACCGATACGCGCCACCACGTCATTTCTACGCAGCTGTTTGACCAGCATATTACTAATCTCAATTAGTAGTTTATCACCGGCATCGTGGCCAACGGTATCGTTAACATATTTGAACCG
>JAOUPA010000167.1 GCA_029880105.1 Gammaproteobacteria bacterium | reverse complement strand
CTTGTCGCTGGACTGTGCCTTTGGCTATGGTTCCAGCGTTGCCGTGACCGCCAGTTTTGGTTTTGCGGCCGCGGCCAGGGCGATTGAATACGTGGCGGTAAAGAAAAAAATACTAATTAAATAAGCCATGTTGCTCGAAAAAGCGGGTTTCAATTTACAGGTGGAGTAGGTTTTTTCCGGGTGTCTTGTGCTAGACTTTTCCTTCAAGTACAAAAAGTGCAGGAATTACTATGTCTAAAAAATTTTCCAATTATGTTTTCCACTTCATTTTGCTGATGTCAGCTGCCCTGTTATCAGCTTGCTCTACCAGTAACCGATTAGCTGTGTTGGATGATAATGCCGTCTCGGTAGCGGGTGGTTTTGTACGGGCTGCCAAAACCCCGGGTGTTAATGTTAAAAAAGTAAAAAAACTGGTCATTCCTTCTTTTAAAGTAACTCACAAACTAAAGGTGAAAGGTACGGCTACCACTGTGGAAAAAGAGGGTGACAAGGAAATCACTACAGCCACAAAATTGAAGGTCAATATGGAAAATCCTGATATTGAATTGTTGCAGGATATTACCAACAAAGCCTATGACGCGGTGATAGAGGAATTGACAAAAGAAGGTTTTGAGGTTGTGTCACTCGAAGAGATTGCTAAAAGTGATGCCTACTATCAAGTGAATCACAAGAACCTGGTGACCAGTATAAGTAATCTGGATGAAAGTGTTACCCTGGTACCCGATGGTCTCAAATACTATGACTCCAATGACAAGATAGATCCAAATGGTAGTTTCATGCTCGGGATTGCCAATATTAATTCAGCTGTCGATGGCAATTTGGTTGCAGAGTTTGGGGGTGTCGATAATGGCGTAGCTGTACTCAATATAGAAGTGCAGGTGCAGTTTGGTAATTTCGACCTTGATGATCACCGCGTCAGCCCATTTATTCTGTTTAATCCTTCATATACGGTCTTGGGTAATGAGACCCGTTTTGAGCTGACTACCGGTTTCAAGGCTGTCACTATGCCGGGACGAACTTTCTACATACCGAAAGAGTCAGGTTCATATGTATTAACCCAGGACATGGGATCAAAAACGACTGTATTATCGGATATGCTGGTGATTGGTTCGGAGGATGGAGCTGAGGAGTATAACACAACGGTTAATCCAGAATATTTTGGTAGGGCTGCTGTTGAGCAGGTTGCACGTGTTAGCGAGTTAATGGCTAAGGCAATGATGGAGTAGTAAGTATTCAAAACTGAAAATAAAAAAGGCTCCCTGTGAATATCTCAGGGAGCCTTTTTTATTGGGTGATTTTAAATAAAATCAGGCACTACAGACATCCACTGCCTGAAGACCCTTATCACTTTCGGCAACTTCAAAAATAACTGTCTGGCCTTCACCCAAAGAACGATGACCTTTGCCTTGAATGGAACGGAAGTGGACAAAGATATCTTCACCATTTGCACGGGTGATAAAGCCAAAACCCTTGGCAGCATTAAACCATTTAACGGTACCAGTTTCACGGCCCGAACCAACCTTGATGACCTTCTTCGATGCACCAACCAGTTTGTGGGTTAGCAGGCAGGCGACCAAAATACTGACGAATGAGGTGAGCAGTAATGGCAGCTGTGCTGCACTGAGCATAAGTTTAAAGCTGGCAGCGATACCTGCAGGTTGACCATGCATTTGCAGACTGATAACAGTAGCGATGATAGATGTGATTGCGCTGATAAAGACTATTTTTATTAATTGGTTTATTGAAATCATTTGATACCTCTAAAACGTCGATTGTAAAAAGTTGTAGAAATTCAGCCTGATAAAAATGTAGGGCTGGACAAATAAAGTATACATGACGAAAACGTCTGCTTATAGCCAAAAAATACGTGGGATTGTTAGCGATTATTGCTGACGTGCAATTTTTGCCATTAGCTCTTCGATGGGCGTGCTGTCAGGTAGCTGAAGGTGGAAGCCATTTTCCTCAAGGTTCTTCATTACCTGAACGGGATCTTCTTTGGCCAGCTTTTTATCCGGGCTGAGTTCCAACTCCATTGCAAACGATACAATGCCGAGGCTATTGAAAATCTCGCTGGGTACTTTTGAAAAATCATCCTGCTCGGTCAGATAGATATACATATCTGGCTTGCGCGAGCATCGATAAATATAGCACTGCATAATATTGACCTAAGCAGCGATACTGCTCAGTACCTTCTGTGCGGCAGCAATAGTTTTATCCAGCTCGTCATTAGTATGCATGGTAGAGACGAAACCTGCCTCATAGGCAGAAGGTGCCATGTACACGCCTTCATCGAGCATGCCGTGGAAAAACTGTTTGAACTGTTCGATATTGCACTGCGTAGCCTGTTCGAAGCTGTTTACCTGGTTCTCCGAGAAGAACAGGCCGAACATGCCACCGACACGGTTACAGGTCATGGCGATGCCAGCAGATTGTGCCGCAGCAAGAATGCCATCTGTCAGATATGCAACTTTTCCTGCTAGCTCATCGAAGAAGCTGGGTGCCGAGATCAGCTCCAGTGTTTTCAGGCCTGCGGTCATCGCGATTGGATTACCCGATAAGGTACCTGCCTGATAAACAGGGCCCAGAGGGGCAATCTTTTCCATGATTTCACGTCTACCACCAAATGCACCCACCGGCATACCGCCACCGATGATCTTGCCCAGTGTGGTCAGGTCGGGTGTGATGCCGTAGTGGCTCTGTGCGCCACCAAGCGCGACGCGGAAACCGGTCATGACTTCATCAAAAATTAAAACTACACTGTGTTTTGTGCACAGTTCACGGATACCTTCGAGAAAACCTGCAACCGGTGGGATACAGTTCATATTGCCGGCAACAGGTTCAATGATAATGCAGGCAACCTGATCGCCCACTTTAGCCAGTGTATCAGCGACCTTGTCGAGATCATTGTAGGGCAGGGTCAGGGTATGTTCGGCCAGGCTTGCAGGCACGCCGGGCGAATCGGGCACACCTAGCGTTAGCGCACCAGAGCCAGCTTTGACCAGTAATGAATCAGAGTGGCCGTGGTAGCAGCCCTCGAATTTGATGATCTTGTCACGACCAGTGTAACCACGTGCCAGGCGAATTGCACTCATGGTGGCCTCGGTGCCCGAGCTGACCATGCGTACCATCTCTATCGAAGGGATGATTTCGCAGATTTTATCCGCCATCGTGGTTTCGATTTCGGTGGGGGCGCCAAAGCTGAGGCCGTTATCGGCGGCAACCTTAACGGCATTGATGACCTCGGGGTGGGCGTGTCCCAGAATCATCGGACCCCATGAGCCAACGTAATCGATGTAATGCTTGCCCTGGGTATCAACAATATAGGCACCTTTGGCCTTTGCGATGAAGACCGGGTCGCCGCCGACGCCTCGAAATGCGCGAACCGGGGAGTTAACGCCACCGGGGATGTGATTTTTTGCAGCCTGAAATTGTTCGTGCATCGTACTCATGTCTAGTGCTCGTCTGGCGATTTTTAAAATAAGGCGTGATTTTAACTGAACAGGCGTGCTATGTGCGAGGCGGATGTGCAAATGTCATCACTGGAGAATAAATCGCTGATGACCGCTGTCATGTCGGCGCCGTGTTCGACCAGCATACCGGCGTTGTTGGTGGTAATGCCGCCGATGGCACAAACGGGAATGCGTAGCTGCTGTTTCGCGGCCTGTAATAATTCCAGGGTGGCGACACGTGCATTTGGTTTTGTGGGTGAGGTAAAGAAGGCGCCGAAGGCGACATAATCAGCGCCAGCGGTCTCTGCCTGTAACGCGAGCTCAAGCTGGTTGTAGCAGGAGATACCAATAATGGCATTACTACCAAGTATGCGGCGGGCAAGATCGATTGATGCATCATCTTCACCAAGGTGGATACCATCGGCCTGTACCTGCAGTGCTAGATCGATATCATCATTGATGATCAGTAGGGCGCCATGCCGTTGACAATACTGTTTCAGGGCTGAGGCCTGCAGAAGGCGTTTATTTTGATCATGACTCTTGTCTCGATACTGTAGCAATCGGGCACCACCCAGCAATGCCTGCTCAGCGCTATCCAGAAAATTATTTTCCGGCATCAGTGATTCATCGGTAATGGCATAAAGGCCACGTAAGAGATGCCTGGTCAACGGAGTAGTCTCAGCGGGCGCTGGTTTTTTCGGGGTCGTGTAACCAGAAAAAACGATCAGGGTGATACTGGCCCATGCCGATGAGCCTGGCATTGACCAGTGTCTTGTGGGTGTAATCGAGCGCGTGGTGCACGGCACTGGGGATTTCCAGATCCATCGCAATTAGTACGGCGACACTGGCGGCGAGTGTGCAGCCAGAGCCATGATATTTGTGTGGCAGT
>JAOUPA010000166.1 GCA_029880105.1 Gammaproteobacteria bacterium | reverse complement strand
TTGCATACGTACCTGGCCAACACCACCACAGGTGGTACAGGTCGTCGGTGATGTGCCTTTTTTCGCACCCGAGCCATTACAGCTGCCACAGTGTTGCATTGAAGGGACTCGAATACTGACTTCTTTCCCGAAAACGGCATCTTCCAGCGACATTTCGAGGTTGTATCTCAGGTCGGCACCACGCATGACACGACTACGTCCGCCGCCACGGCCACCACCAAAGATATCGCCGAAGACATCACCAAAGATGTCGCCAAAGTCACCACCAAAACCGGCGGCACCGGGTCGTCCACCCATCGAAGGATCAACCCCGGCATGACCGTACTGATCATAGGCTGCCCTTTTCTGCGCATCGGAAAGGATGTCGTAGGCTTCTTTGGCTTCCTTGAATTTTTCTTCGGCTTCCGGGTTATCGGCATTACGATCCGGATGGTGTTTCATCGCAAGACGACGGTAGGCCTTCTTAAGCTCAGCGTCGTTCACATCACGTGAGACACCCAGTACTTCGTAATAATCGCGTTTAGACATAGTTACTTATTCACCAAATTATATTCCGAACATAAACCAGGGCAGTCGCCTGCCCTGGATATGTAACGTCGACCAGTAAGTAAAAGTTAGCTTTACTTATTGTTGTCCTTGTCATTAATTTCTTCGAACTCAGCATCAACAGCATCGTTATCCTTAGCGCTACTTTCACCGGTATCGGCACCAGCCTCTGCACCACCTGCATCTGCCTGGGCAGCGTAGGCCTTTTCAGCGATCTTGCTGGCTACATCAGTCAAAGCAGTTGTTTTAGCTTCGATGGCATCCTTGTCATTGCCTTCCAGTGCAGCCTTGAGTTCAGCGATAGCGGCTTCGGCCTTTGACTTGTCATCAGCGTCGACTTTATCACCCAGATCAGTGATTGATTTTTCAGTCGCGTGAATCATGTTCTCAGCCTTGTTCCTGGCATCAACCATTTCACGTGCCTTTCTATCTTCGTCAGCGTGGGCCTCTGCATCCTTGATCATCTTTTCAACTTCTTCGTCGGACAGGCCACTGGAGGCCTTGATCACGATCGACTGTTGCTTACCAGTTGCCTTGTCCTTGGCAGATACATTCAGAATACCGTTGGCATCGATGTCGAAGCTCACTTCAATCTGTGGTGTGCCACGTGGTGCAGGCGGAATATCCTGCAAATCGAAACGACCCAGTGATTTATTGCCTGAAGCCATTTCACGCTCACCCTGTAGTACATGTACGGTTACTGCATTCTGGTTATCTTCGGCGGTTGAGAAAACCTGCGATGCCTTAGTTGGGATGGTTGTGTTCTTCTCAACCAGTTTGGTCATAACACCACCCATGGTTTCGATACCAAGTGACAGCGGTGTTACGTCAAGCAACAGGATGTCATTGACATGGCCACCAAGTACACCACCCTGAATCGCAGCTCCAACAGCCACGGCTTCATCAGGGTTTACATCTTTACGAGGCTCTTTGCCGAAGAACTTCTGTACTTCTTCCTGAACCTTGGGCATACGTGTCTGACCGCCGACCAGGATGATGTCATTGATATCGCTAGTAGACAGACCTGCATCTTTCATTGCCTGTTTACAGGGGTCGATAGTGCGTGCAATCAGGTCATCAACCAGACTTTCCAGTTTGGCACGTGACAGTTTGATGTTCAGGTGTTTAGGACCTGAAGCGTCAGCGGTGATGTATGGCAGGTTGACATTGGTCTGCTGGGTTGAAGACAGTTCGATCTTGGCCTTCTCAGCGGCTTCTTTCAGGCGCTGCAGTGCCAGTGGATCATTGTGCAGGTTGATACCTGAGTCTTTCTGGAATTCATCAGCCAGGTAGTCGATCAGTCGCATGTCGAAATCTTCGCCACCGAGGAAGGTGTCACCATTGGTCGCCAGTACTTCAAACTGGTGCTCGCCGTCGATCTCAGCAATTTCGATAACAGAGACGTCAAAGGTACCGCCACCCAAATCGTAAACGATGATTTTTGAGTCACCACGACTCTTGTCCATGCCATAAGCCAGTGCTGCTGCGGTTGGCTCATTGATAATGCGTTTAACATCCAGACCTGCAATACGACCGGCATCTTTGGTTGCCTGGCGCTGTGAATCATTGAAGTAGGCAGGCACGGTGATAACCGCTTCGGTTACTTCGTGGCCAAGGAAATCTTCAGCAGTCTTTTTCATTTTCTGCAGCACGCGTGCTGAAATTTCAGGTGGCGCCATTTTCTTGCCATGGGCCTCTACCCAGGCATCGCCATTATCAGCCTTGATAATTTTGTAAGGTACCAGCTTGATATCACGCTGCACGACTTCTTCATCAAAACGACGACCGATCAGGCGTTTTACTGCATACATGGTGTCAGCAGGATTGGTCACTGCCTGACGTTTTGCAGGCTGGCCAACAATGACTTCATCGCTTTCAGTAAAAGCAACGATTGATGGCGTGGTGCGATCACCTTCGCTGTTTTCGATAACTCTGGGCTTCTCACCATCCATCACTGCTACGCAGGAGTTGGTGGTACCGAGGTCGATTCCGATGATTTTTGACATTATGTAATCTCCAAATAATTAAATCTTAAATTTGTTTGTGCTTGAAGCTCTATATGGGGGTGCTTCAACCCATTTCAATACTTTATTCAGCTGCCTTTGAAACCATGACCATGGCGGGTCTCACCAGGCGATCATTCAATACATAACCCTTTTGCATAACAGCCAACACCGTATTCGGCTCAACATCAGCACTGGGCTGTGCGGCCATCGCCTGGTGTAATTCCGGGTCGAATTTTTCATTTAGTGGATCAACCGCCCTGATGTTGAACTTGTCAAACATCTGGGTGACCATACTGATGGTTAGCGCCATACCTTCACGCAGGGTTTCAGCACTGGCATCTTCTGCCGCCAGTCCCAGTTCCATGCTGTCCATAACTGGCAGGAGTTCACTGACAAATTTCTCGATGCCATATTTATGGGCGTTTTCAAGATCAATCTGGGTGCGGCGTCTCAGGTTTTCCATTTCAGCCTTGGTGCGTAGCAATAAATCCCAGTTTTCCTCTGCCTTTAATTTCGCATTATTGAGCTGCTCGATCAGGTCGTCTTCGGCCTTGACCAGCGCCTCTTCTTCAGCCTGCATCTCGGCTTCGTGATTAATTTCGTCAACTACAGGCTCTTGTTCCTGGTTTGCATCACTCGATGACATGATTACTCCAAAAATAAATAAATCAATATGTTACGTAATAGTTTTAATCTGCGCGTATGTTTATGGGGATGAGCTATAGGTTATTCAAGGTTATGCCCTTAAAAAACTATGATTTCAGTGCCTCACCCAGTAAGCGTGCTGTGACATCAACCACAGGGATGACACGGTCGTAGTTAATACGTGTTGGCCCGATTACTCCGAGCACGCCCAGTGTCTTGCCATTGACTGAATACGGTGCGCTGACCACGCTGCAATCACCAAGCCCCTCAACGCCAACTTCATGGCCAATAAATATTTTCACACCTTCCGCGTGGATGCAGCGATCGAGCAGGCCGAGCATCTCCCGCTTCTGGTCGAACATATCCAGCATATGCTGGAGTTGTTGCATGTCATTACCGGCGCTGTATCGAACCAGGTTGGATTTGCCCTGAACCAGATAGGGTCGGTCACTCTCTTCAAAGTTGGGCAACGCCCTGCCGGCGACCTCAATCGCGGTACGCATAATCTCATCCATGTCACTGCGCGTGCGCTTCAAATCTGACAGTACTTCATTGCGGACGCTGAATATATCCTGTCCGGAAAAATGCTGGTTCAGGTAATTTGAGGCGGCCTGAAGCTGGCTTATCGAATAATCACGCTCCATGTGTACTACCCGGTTCTGTACTTCCTTTTCATTGGTCACCATAATCGCCAGTACCTTGCTATCGGGTAAGGGCAGGAATTCGATATGGCGCAGCTTCGACTGGCTGTTTTTCGGCACGCTAATCACACCGGCCATATGGGTAAGCTCAGCGACAATCTGGTTGGCCTGGTTGATCAGGGTTTCCTTGTCCTGATCGGGATTCAACTGTGCCTTCAGCTTATCGAGCAGTTGCTTCTGCAGTGGTTGTACTTCGAGCAGGGTATCAACGAACATGCGGATACCCTTTTCAGTCGGTATTTTGCCAGCAGAGGTATGCGGCGCCCTGACCAGCCCATTCTTTTCCAGGCCGGACATTACATTACGGATAGTTGCCGAACTAATATCGAGCCCGGCCATATTGGCCAGCTGTTTCGAGCCGACCGGTTGTCCATCACTGATGTAGCTGCTGACCAGCTTTTTCAGTAGGGTTGCCGCGCGCTCATTTAATATCTGTGGGGCTGTTGCCAT
>JAOUPA010000165.1 GCA_029880105.1 Gammaproteobacteria bacterium | reverse complement strand
CGGGAAGTGACTGGATAAAGTCAGCAAGGTCATCGATATCAAGGCCTTCAGTGGCGTTGATCAGATCCTGTAACGACATATCCCTGATCAGGGTCGCACGGACTTCATCACCGAGATAAAGCAGCACCTCACCTTCTCTCTCCGAATCGACCAGTTCCCAGATGACATTGCGCTCGGTATGCGGCAATGATTCCAGCAGGTGCGCAATTTCGGCCGAGTGCAGCTCATTCAACATACGCGCTGCATGTTGCATGGTGCCGGTTTCAAGTGCCATGTTGAGGGCCTGAAACTGGTTCTCGGTTTTTTCTGACTGGTTGGTGTCTATCATCACTCTTTCAACTTGTGCTACGCGGCCGACTCAGAATCTGGGGCTTTGAGGTGTGATATGAGTGTAGCATGCCAATATCGGCATTATCGGCTAATGGTTATATTTCTCTGCTTCGCGCTGATTGAGCTGGTTTATCTCTGACTCGATTTCGTGAGTAGACTGGAGTTCAAGGATTTTTTTGATCTTTGAACGCAGGCGTGACAAGTTGCTGTTGTTGATGATGTGTTTTACTTCGAGCAGTGCATTGGCCTGTATACTGAAATATTCCAGACCCATACCCAGTAGCAGACGTGTGTACTGTGGATTACTGGCCATTTCGCCACAGAGCGAGACTGGAATACCGGCCTTTTTGCCAGCATTGATGGTGATCTGAATGAGCTGTAATACCGCAGGGTTGAGCGGGTTATACAGGTAACTGATTTCATCATCGATACGATCCAGTGCCAGCGTGTACTGGATCAGGTCATTGGTACCAATAGAAAGGAAATCAAGTTGTCTGGCGAAGGCATCCGCGGCGAGTGCGGCGGCGGGGACTTCAATCATGGCACCAATCTGCAGTTTTTTATCAATACGGACTTTTTCTTTTATCAGCTGTTTTTTTGTACGTTCAATCAGGGCCTGTACCTGTTTTAGCTCTTCAATATTGGTGAGCATGGGGATCATCATGCGAACAGGGCCGAGGGCAGCTACGCGTAGAATGGCACGGAGCTGGGGTATAAATAACTCAGGTTCTTTCATGCAACGGCGTATGGCGCGAAGCCCCATCGCAGGGTTGTGTGCCATAGGGCCCTGATCGATGGTGTCCTGTATTTCCTTGTCGGCACCCAGGTCAATGGTTCGAATAGTCAGTGGTTGCCCCTTCAGGCGAAACAGTGCACGTTTATATGTTTTGAACTGGGTCTCTTCGTCGGGCCATTCATTGCGTTCGATAAATAGCATTTCGGTACGGTAGAGGCCTACACCAGTGTCGTCAAAGTTTTTCAGGGCACGAATATCTTCAGGTCGGTTGATATTGCCGTGCAGGGTGATGGCCTTACCATCGGTGGTAATGGCAGGAACAAATTTTAATTTATTAAGCAGCGTCTTGCGTGCAACATCTTTTTTTCTGAGTGCTCGATAATGCTTTAGTGAACGGTAATCGGGTGAGTTAATCAGCATACCCTGTGAGCCGTCGATAATCAGGGTCTCACCGGACTGAATGAGTTTGCGTGCATGGCGTGCACCGACAATGGCAGGAATACCAATATTTTTGGATAGAATCGCTGTGTGGGAAAGTGGCCCGCCATATTCAGTAACAAAACCCGCAATCTTGTGGTGCTGGAGCATCAGGGTATCGGCGGGAGTAAGGTCATCAGCAATAATAATGCGACCTTTTAGTTGTGTAGGATCAGGAACATGATCGGGTGTTTCAGCCAGGCAGTTCTGTATACGGCGAACCACGTGCAGGACATCATCCTTGCGGGTGCGTAGATAGGGGTCATCCATCTCATCAAAAACTTTGACCAGGCGTTCACTCTGAATATTGAGTGCCCACTCGGCGTTATAGGAAAAGTTTTTGATGTTGGCGATAGTGCCTTCATTGAAGGTGGGGTCTTCCAGCATCAACAGGTGTGTGTCGATAAATGCCAGGATATCCGGTGGCGTATCATCTGCGATTTTATTTTTAATTTCGTTTAACTGTTTGCTGGCTTCCGCAAGAGCCTTTTTAAAGCGCTGAATTTCTTTTTTATGCTGAGCAACTGGAATGCGATATTCGTGTACTTCTTCCTGTTCGCGTGAGTAGACATAAGCGTCGCCAATAGCGATACCACCAGATACTCCAATCCCGTTAATAAGTATGCTCAAATAAACGCCCCGCTGAGTTTTATGATTTATTCGTCTTCATCAAAACGATTGTTAATTAACTGCTCAAGTTGGTCAATGCAGGCTTCTGCATCATCACCATCGGTATGGATAGTAACTTGAGAACCTTTGCTGGCAGCCAGCATCATTACGCCCATAATACTTTTGCCATTAACACGGCGGCCATTGCGTTCGATATCGACCAGACAGCCAAAACTGGAAGCCATTTTAACGAATTTGGCGGCGGCACGGGCATGCATGCCCAGTTTATTGATTATCTCTATGTCACGGCTTATTTGCATATTGGATTCTCATTGTCACGTTGCATAATACTTTGGCGGCCACCTTCAATAATTTTTTCTACAAGTTCGTTCAATGGCAGATCGCGGTAGTTGATCGCCTTGATAATCATGGCCAGATTGAGGCCACTGATGAGTCGAATTTTTTCGTCATTAATAAAGCTACTGGCAATATTGCTGGGTGTGCCACCATAGATATCGGTGAGAAAAAGTATTTCTTTATTTTTATCTAACTGTTCAATTCTGTTCTGGATATTATGTTTGATTGTTTCAACGGGCGCGTCCATTGGGATCTCAAAACAGTTTATATTTTCAGGTTGATCGTTAATGATGGACAGGGCAGTCCTTAGCAGATTATTGGCTATGCCTTCGTGAGTAACAATAAATAGCGCAACGTTCATTGTATCTCCCTGTGCCTGACCGAGACGTTGTTAGTGAGGCCTGAGAAATCATCACAAAGTTGCTGGGCGATAAAAACTGAGCGATGTTGTCCACCAGTGCAACCAATTGAAATGGTGAGGTAGTAGCGGTTCTGTGCTTCGAATTTTGGGATCCAGTGTTGCATAAAGGTTCTGATGTGGTAGAGCATGTCCTGAACTTCATCCTGTTCCTGCAGGAAGGCGGCAACCTCCTTATCCAGACCTGTCAGTGGGCGCAAACTGGGTTCCCAGTGTGGATTGGGCAGGCAGCGCACATCGAAGACAAAATCGGAATCCGTAGGGGTGCCATGCTTAAAACCAAATGATTGAAATAATAATGAAAGCCGGCTGTTATTGTCCTTGATGATTTGCTGCTTGATCTGTTCACGTAACTGATGAACGTTAGTGTATGTGGTATCGATAAAAAGATCTGCCTCCGATGCTACCTTGCTTAACAGATTACGCTCCACTTCAATGGCTTCGTAGAGCGGCAGCCCCTTGGTTGTGAGCGGGTGTTTTCTGCGGGTATCGCTAAATCGTTTAATCAGTGTAGTTAGTTCAGCCTGCAGGTAGATGATTTCGATCTGGATATCTTTTTCACGAAGCGGTTTAATGATTTCATTAAACTGTCGTAAATCATTGGCTTCACTTCGTGCATCAATGCCAACGGCAATATTCTGGTAGGGTTGTAGCGTTCGGTTGCTAACACGTTCGACAAAATCGGGTAGCAGACCAATAGGAAGATTATCGACACAATAGTAGTCTTCATCTTCGAGGGTGTGAAGCGCAACTGTTTTACCGGAACCAGAAAGTCCACTAACGATAACAAGTTTCATGTGTTTAAAGTGTTTTACCTGCTTCGATGGCTTTCTGTTGAAGGTCTATAAGTGCCTGGGTCGCGTCGTAACCACTGTGATGTAGTATGTAGTTACGTACAGCTGCCTCAACCAGTACGGCCAGGTTGCGTCCAGGGGCAACTGGTAGTATTACTTCAGGGATCTCTACGCCCAGGATATTGCGCATCTGTTTTGCGCCTTCGAGTCGATCAATTTTGGACAGCTCTTCTTTGCTGAGTCGTTCCATGTGAATAATCAGGCGTAAATATTTATTGAGCTTTAATGCGTTATTACCATACATCTCGCGAATATTGAGGACACCCAGACCACGTACCTCCATGAAGTCCCTGAGTACGCCTGGGCTGCGGCCATCGAGAATATCAGGGCCGACTCGCGTCAGTTCCGGGGCGTCATCTGCAATTAGTCGATGGCCGCGTGAAATTAGATCCAGCGCCAGTTCGCTTTTACCGACGCTGCTTTCACCAGTAATTAATACGCCTGTACCCAGAACCTCCATGAAGACACCGTGCACAATTTGTTTATCAGAAAATAAATTGTGTAAATAAAAGCGTGCAATATCGACAACTTCATTACTGTGAGTTTTGCAGCTTAAGAGTGGTACATGTCCCCGGTTGGCATATTCGATGAGTTTATCAGGAACGGGT
>JAOUPA010000163.1 GCA_029880105.1 Gammaproteobacteria bacterium | reverse complement strand
TAGAGTTAGGCGGAGGCTGCCTTCCTCTCTGCCAAAAATATAGAAGCCCCTTTTGGGGCTTTTTTATTGTTATCGGTTAAAGTAGACATAATAAGACCTGTAGACTCGATAAATTTACCGGAAAAAAATACCGTTCAAAAAGGAACGAAAATGAAATATCACTTTTTCACCAGCCAGGGAGCCTTTATCACCCTATTCGGTCTGCTCTCGGCACATGCATCAGCATCGAATTTTAATTACAACTATGTTGAAATAGGCAGCGCATCATCAACCAACGACAGCCTGGGCGTCGATATCGATTATTCTGCTATCGGTATAAGTGGCTCTTATGCTCTCAATGAAGACATCGCGCTCACTGCCACATATACCTCAGGCTCTTACGATGATATTCCCATCGACACCAATGAATCACGTTTCGGCTTAACCGCACACCATGCTATTAACAACAAGCTTGATTTCCTGATCGGTGCCTCATACCTGCAGGCTGAGCTGGAGACTTCAGTTGGTAATGCGGATGACACAGGCTACAACTTATCCGCGGGGCTACGTCAGATTGTTACCGACGGCGCAGAATTTGATGCCTATTTTATACAGACCAACCTGTTCGATAACAGTAACAGTGTATTGAACCTGGGTATTCGCGTTAATCTTTCAAAAGCCCTGTCACTTCGCCTTGGTTACAGCACAGGTGATAATGTCGAAAGTATTTCAATGAAGCTAAGGGTTGAAATGTAGTTTTCATTTATCACATGGGCCATAAGAAACGCATACCTATATAATTAGCCAATGAGTTCCAAAACCACACCCGACTGGCTAGCTGATGATGCCAAACACATCTGGCACCCCTACAGTGCGATTAATTCTGGCCTGCCAATTTTTCCGGTAACATCGGCACACGGTGTTCGCCTTAAATTATCCGATGACCGCGAACTAATTGATGGAATGTCCTCATGGTGGTGTGCGATCCACGGCTATAACCACCCTGTACTCAATAAAGCGATTACAGATCAACTTGAGTCGATGGCTCACGTCATGTTCGGCGGTCTGACTCACCAGCCTGCTGTCGAGCTCGCCAATAAACTGGTATCAATAACACCTGAACCACTACAAAGTGTTTTCTTTTCTGACTCAGGCTCGGTGTCGGTCGAAGTCGCGATGAAAATGGCGATCCAGTACTGGCACACAAAAGGGCATCCAAAAAAACAAAAGTTCCTGACCATTCGCGGTGGTTATCACGGCGATACCTTTGGTGCGATGTCAGTATGCGACCCGATCACCGGTATGCACCAGCTGTTCACGGATAGCATCCAGCCGCAATTTTTTGTCGACAAGCCAGTACGCCCATTTGGCGAAGCCTGCAACAATGACGATTTGCGGCCAATGCATGAGATGCTGGCCGAATACCATGAAAATATCGCCGCGGTCATTCTCGAACCAGTGGTACAGGGTGCGGGTGGTATGCACTTTTATTCTGCGGACTACCTCAACCGTCTGCGCGAACTCTGCAATAAATATGACGTACTGCTAATCTTTGATGAAATCGCCACAGGCTTTGGCCGTACCGGCAAACTATTTGCACTCGAACACAGTAAAGTCGTACCCGATATTCTTTGTCTGGGTAAATCACTCACCGGTGGCTACATGACACTGGCAGCAACACTGACTACCACTGAAGTCAGTCAGACCATCAGCAGTGGAGACCCGGGACTTTTTATGCACGGCCCCACCTTTATGGCCAACCCACTGGCCTGCAGCATTGCCCTGACCAGTATCAAGCTACTACTTGATTCTCCATGGCAAGCAAATGTGGCTCGCATCGAACAACAGCTCAAAGATGAATTGAAGGTTTGCGCTTCACTGGATAACGTCAAAGAAGTGCGTGTACTCGGTGCCATCGGGGTTGTTGAAATGAATCAACCCGTGGATATGAAAACGATTCCACAGCAATTTGTTGATGAAGGCGTCTGGGTACGCCCCTTCGGTAAACTGGTTTATCTAATGCCTCCTTTTGTTATTAAATCCAACGAACTTAGTGTGCTCACCCAGGCTGTTTATAATGTGATTAGCAAAATCAAACACAAATCATAAACGGCGTAGTAAAATCACAACCACTGGAGAGCTGCCGGAGCGGCCGAACGGGCTTGATTCGAAATCAAGTGAACCCTCGCGGGTTCCGAGGGTTCAAATCCCTCGCTCTCCGCCACATTTAACAGCCAATTAAAAAGCAGTGCTAGATACGACTGTGCATAACAATAACTATATTTTTACGATACAACATGCCTGTTATCGAGAAAACCAGTATTTCTTATGTGTAGTAAGGCTATGAAAATACTTGTAACGAAATAACGCCTCTTTTCCATGACAGTCAGCGCATACCATATTGGAGGTATGCTTGCTACGAAGAAAGCTGTTTGTAACATCACCTTCTGTATTTTTCCCTGGCCCCTTTTCATCTTTTCCCGCCCACCATTTATGCACATCATGACAAGTAGGACACGCCACTTTTCCCATGTGACTAATCTCATTGTTTTCGTTATACACAGGCAATGCTTCTTCTGCCATTCTGCCGTAGCGGGCACGTAACTTCTGGCTCCAGACTTTTATATTATTGGGATGCTTACTATTGTGTGGCCGCTTATGTTCACCGGACTTGCCTTCCGCATGGCAGCTTTCACATAAACTGTTTATTGCTATTTCATTATTTCCCTTATCCCTTGCCCACAAATACAGTCCTTCTGGTGCATTATGAATCATGTGACATTGTCCACATACCCCAGATTCTTCGATTTTTTCTCCTGCCAGATTCACCGCATCGGGATCAGTTATATTAAGATCATGTTCTGTACCGAGCACCCTATCTTTACCATGATGACAATCACCACAAAGATTTCCCGTAACAGCCGTCATTCTTAAAAAACTATTCGTGGCATCGCCTTCTACATCCAACTGAGAACCCTCTTCACTAAGAGCATTAACCGGATCCCATTGGTGCAAATTATGACAGGTTGCACAATCGATATTATCCCCCTTTATAGCTTCGAACTTATCGTATAAAGGCAATCCAGAATCGCTCATACTCTTTGCCGATACGCCAACTGGATGACTATGATCACCTGTTAATTTCTTTTCTGCCAGACCTTCTTTACGATGACAATCATTACACAGGCTTTCTACTGCCGCCTTGCCCGGACCTAACTTCCTCGTCCATAGTGGTGAAGTCTCAGCATGATGAACCTGATGGCAGGCAGCACATACATCATAATCGGATTTTGATTGATTGCTGTCGGAAATTTCCTCAGATTGGAATACTGCAGGATTATGCTTCGACTTCAATACAGATTTTTTCTCAATGTGACAGTTAAGACACAATATACTGGTTTCACCCCTGTCCATTCTTATAAAATCTTTTTCACCAGTATTTTCTTTGTCAGCTTTTGAATCTTTATTTGAGTAACCATCAGATCTCTTGTGTGGGTCATGGCAGCTTCCGCAACCCACGTCCCCGTCATGGTCAACGCGCTCTCCGTTACTACCATAAAGTGGCAATGCTTCAAATATTGATTCGGGATTATAAAGCAAGGACTGGCTACTCCATTGACCTTTCTCCACACGAATACCTGTACGGGTAATTGGCACACCAACAGGGTGATTATGTTTTGTCAGTACCTGTTTATTAGCAGCACCATCTTTGCTATGGCAGACTAAACAGGCTGCTGCTGAAGCATCAACACCTGTTTTTCGAATACCTGCCCATAATGCAGGACCATTGCCACCATGCGGAACATGGCAGGCACTACATAGTCCAGATTCCTTCACTGTATTACCTTTGCTGTTTTTTACTTCCGGATTTGATTTACGCAAATCATGTTTACTGTCTACAACAGATTGTTTGTCCTGATGGCAGCTTTCACATAGACTATCGCGTCCCGGCTTCATGACCAGATGGGAGTTATAAGTCTCCGCGCCATGTGCAACATGGCATGTTTGACAGATCACCGTATTGTCAGTACCAACCTGCGCGCCTTTTAACATTAATTTATCAGGTAATGCTCCTGTCAGTTTTTCAAAAACCGGGTGGTTACCCTCTTCCGGTCCCGTACCCTTTTCCAGATGACAGGCCAGACATAGGCCAGAATCTGCATTTCTAACACGCATAAAAACCGGTGATTCACTCTCATTCCAGCTTACGCCATGAGCCGTGTGACAGGTTCCGCAGTAAACTTTACCTTCATCATTAAGTGGAAAGACTGTTTTATTATCTGATGTTGGAATTTTTACCTTACTGGTAGGCTTCACACCAACAGGGTGGCCATGCTTACCCTTTTTCCACTGTGTACGTGAATCCAGAACAAAACCATCATGACAGGAGAAACACATTTTCTCTGTACTAACAACATCCTGTTTA
>JAOUPA010000162.1 GCA_029880105.1 Gammaproteobacteria bacterium | reverse complement strand
CTCAAATTTAATGAGTACGTCTGTATCAATTCGACCTGAACGATAGCGCTTCATTGCCTCATCGACTTTCTGCTTTTCACTGTTTACGCTTTTTTCATAGGCCCTGATACTCTGGTTATTCGCCTTGACTTCAGCCAGCAGGCCTGCCAGTTTGTAGGTAAGGTCTTCCAGCAGGAGATTTCTATCGTATAGCACCTTGCTACGCTCGAGTTGTGCCTGGTACAGTTCTGCATCGACACCACTCTTGTCCATATTCTCCTTATATTCCAGGCGTAGACCACCGGTGAGCTCTGTCTCAGACGAACCTCCCATGGCGCTATCTCCCTTGTAGTTCTGTCCTCCGGCAAATAACACCAGGTCAAGCGCATCCTGTTTTAGTTCGCGTCGACTACGAATCGCGCTGTCTGTCTGGGCAAGTCGTGCTTCCAGTAGCTTTATCTTCGGGCTGTATTTTTTTGCAGCTGAATAGAGCGAGGCAAAATCACCGGTCAATTCACTGGCTGAATATTTAACGGTGAAATTCTTGTCCCAGCTCTGGCCCATCAAACGATTGAGTGCTACTTGCTGCTGGGTTCTGGAGATTTCCATTTTTTCCTTTTCAGCGAGTAGCGCATTGAGCTGCGCATCGACCTGAAGAATATCCTTCTGCTCTGAAATACCCAGTGATGCCTTGTCTTTTATATATTTCTGAAGGCGCCTTGATCGAGTTATCGAATCCTGCACATTTTCAATACCGGCCTGTAACACAGCCACAGCAAAATAGATTTCAATAACCTTTGACGCCAGCTGATCATAGGTTTCATCACTCTCAGCCCTGGCCAGATCAAGATCGAGTTTTGCTGTCGTTTTAAATTCCTCAAAGGTTCTTTGCGCAGTATTCTGTGATAGTGGCTGACGATAACTAATACCAATCTTTGATGCCGTTGCAGGGTTGGGCATGGCTGGACTAAGTACCGTAGCATTGTCTTCACGGTTAACACCACCATCTATCGATAAGCTTGAGCCTGATTCGAGCATTCTCGAGGCGCCCGCGCCAATGGACAGGCGATCGGCCGTCGTACCAAACAGGCCAACGCCACGCTCAATACCAGCCTGTGCCTGCATTTGCCAGCCAAGCTGGCTTTCAGCCACCTTGATCGACTGCTGTGCACGCTCAATTTCTATCGCAGCAATACTGACTGACGGGTAGTGGTCTATTACTTGCTGTAATACCTGCTCAGGTGCGAGCGAAGCAGCCAGGGCAGTTGTACTGGTCAAAATGGTCGTAGCCAGTAATATATTTTTAATAAACGCCATATCGATCAGTCTGGTTACAAACCACAGTCATCCATTACATGCACTGGTGCTATAGAACCTGGTGAACCCTGTAAATAGTATTGGTGAATACGCATATTAACAAATTCTAATCAATTATCACTAGTGACCACTGAAATCAGCTTAAATATATTTCATCTTAAAATTCATGCGGTTATATTATTAAATAGCGAAAAGTACAAAATGTGGATTTGCCTAAATGAGTATTAATCGCAAAAAAACATTCAACTAGCTTGATTTAGCAAATTGAAACAGGTAAACATATATCAGTCGACCATTGTTGATAAGAACGTCATAACAATAACAGGGCTTATTTTATGAATACAGTTAAGCATCCACATTTTGATCGCCGCATCCGCACAAAAAAAGAAATCAAGCAGCTGATTGCGGAACGTAACCATGTGTTATCACAATTTTATGGATTGACCCATCATATTGATGACCCTAAAAAAGGCGATCTGGAAACCCTGCATGAGCTGCTACAGGAATTCTGCCAGGACCTGATCGACTATATCGCCACTGGCCATTTTGAGATTTATCGCCGTATCGAAGAACGTCAGGAACGTCGACATGAAATACTCGAGCTCTCCGATGAAGTCTTCCATAAAATTCTGGACACCACCAAGGTAGCGATTAATTTTAATGACCTGTACGATTTCTCCAATGACCTTAATCCTGAGGTGCTAAAAGAATTTCCGATGCAGCTTTCAGAGCTGGGTCAGAACCTGGCAGTGAGGATTGAGCTGGAAGACCGGTTTATCAACACCCTGTTAAGCCCAAGGATCCGCCAAACCGAGAGCACACACTAAACACTAAAGTTTCAGTGGTGCTATTTTCTGTTTACTGATGCACCAGCACTTATGCTTTGGTTTTTTCCGGAAATCTTCTGAGACAGTTATCGCGGTAATGTCCTCGATAAAGTAATCCGACAAGCTTGCCACATCCAGCTTGAATTTTTTTGCATTACAGGAAAAGATCAGCATACCCTCGTCTTCCAGCAGCTTCATCGTAAGATTGATCAGCTCAACGTGATCTCGCAAGACATCAAAGGTCTGCGTCATTTTTTTGGAATTGGAAAAGGTTGGCGGATCAAGAAAGATCAGCTGGTAACGATGCCCTGCCCGCTTCGCATCCCACAGCCACTGGGTACAGTCTGCCTGCAAAAACTGGTGGTTTCGACCGACCAGTTTATTGAGTTTTAAATTCTCCTGCGCCCATTCCAGATAGGTATTAGACATGTCTACCGTTGTCGTAGAACGCGCGCCGCCCGCCGCGGCATACACAGTCGCTGTACCGGTATAGGCAAACAGGTTTAAAAAAGAGCGTCCCTTGGCATACTTGAAAATCAATTGCCTGGCATTTCTATGATCGAGAAATAGACCGGTATCGAGATAGTCATAAAGATTAACTTTAAATTTAAGGCCATGCTCATGCGCAATTAACCAGCGCTTTTTGTCATCCTGTTTAACATATTGCTCTGAACCAGACTGGATTTTTCGCGTCTTCAACACGACATGATTGGGATCGATCTCCAGTACCGAGGCGATGACAGGCAGCGCTTCATTAATACGGCGAAAGGCCTTAACAGCGTCCACTGTCTTTGGTGCCTCATATTCCTGTACATGCACCCAGTTTTCATAAATATCCACCGCCATCGAGTACTGTGGAATATCTGCATCGTAAACACGATAACAACTAATATTATTTTTACGTGCCCACTTGCGAATGTGTTTGAAGTTTTTTTTCAGGCGGTTTTCAAACATATCCGCACTTTCATGCCTGTTCTTTTGCTCTGCCTCTGACTCGCTACTTTCTTTAATTCGCGATGGATCGATTTCACGAACATGATAATGATTCAGCACACATTTAATCGCACCGTTATAGAGTGTATTTTTGTGATGCGATCTCAGCCCAGTAAATCTCGCCAGCTCAGGGCTGGAAGTAAATACCGCAGCTTCCCAGCCAGCATAATTATTCTTTAATGCCTGACCAATTCGGTAATAAATATTTTTTAACTGCTCGACCTGACCAAGCCTCTGACCATAGGGAGGATTGGTCACCAGCAGGCCTTTTGTAGCAGGCAGGTCTGCGATGGGCTCAGATACATCTTGTTGATAAAGCCTGATGAAATCAGACAGGCCGGCCGCCATGATATTATCTCGCGCAACATCGAGTACGTTTTTTGAATTGTCAGCACCTATAATTACAGGAAGTGTCGATTTGTCTTTTGCCAACTGCCTGGCTTCGTCGTACAGCTGCTCCCAGATTTTTACGTCGTGCTGTTTCCACGCAGTAAAACCGTAACGTTTGCGAAGTATGCCGGGCGCGATATTCGCTGCGATATAAGCCGCTTCAATTAACAGCGTACCACTGCCACACATCGGGTCACAGAGCGGCATGCCCTGCTCTGCCAGTTGTGGCCATTTACAGCGCAATAAAATGGCTGCTGCCAGATTTTCCTTTAAAGGCGCCACACCTGTTTTCTGTCGATAACCACGCTGGTGCAACGGCTCACCAGAGAGATCGAGATACACCAGGGTTTCTGTCTTACCAATATAGACATTGATGCGTATATCAGGATTATCACGTGCAACATTCGGCCTGACATCCAGTCTTTCGACAAATTGATCAACAATGGCATCCTTGATACGCAAAGTTGCGAAGTGACTATTAGTTATCTCTTCATGCGCAGCAAAACAGTCGATCGCAAAACTTTTATCCACATCAAAATGCGCTAACCAGTCTACCTGTTTCACACCCTGGTATAGATCATCATAATCACCAGGCGTAAAACTAGATAACCTGAGCAGAACACGACTAGCGAGACGTGACCACAGACACAGTTTATATGCATCGCTAACTTCACCCTCGAAGGCGACACCTGCAACCTGGGGCTTTATCTCCGACAGACGCAGTTCCTGACACTCAAAAGTGAGCATGTCTTCAACGCCTTTGGGACAGGTTGCAAAAAACTGGTAAGTCTGGGTCACTGATTAGTTACTCGGGCGTTTATTTATTCTGGTTTGATGGTTTAATTTTCCTGGCATCCATTTCAAGCAGCACGGGCACACCTGATCTAACCGGAAAAGCCAGTGCATCACGCTGG
>JAOUPA010000161.1 GCA_029880105.1 Gammaproteobacteria bacterium | reverse complement strand
GATCTTGAGCAGGTAGCGTCCAGGCAGTCCGGTCAGTATGTTGGCAATAGAATTGTTGGTCATCCGTTAATTTAGCAAGCTGGTTTATTATTGTTACATTTTTCGCTGGTTAAACTATAGCATGAAGCGTGCGCTATCAGTGTTAACTGGGTATCGATTTTGGTGTGGATCAGTTAGACGGATGTTCAAGTATCAGCTCAATGGGTTGAAAGTGACCTTCGATTTGTTTGAAGGCGCGCAGATCCAGCACACCTGTGGTGTTCAGTGATACGATTAGATAATAGGCATCAGGATACTGATGATCCTGTTCATCCAGTGCAGAGGGGATGGCATCGCTGTGTGGGTGAGAATGCACTATCGCCAGCAGTTCTTCATGGTGTTCACGTATCTGTTTCATTGCCTCAATTTGCGCCTGTTCATCCATCTGGAAACGAACTGCAGAATTATCGGCAGTATTTGGTATCGGGTAATAACACAGGGCGTGTTCATTCTTGCTGCTGATCAGGCCGCAGATTTCGGTCTCAGGATTTTGTTGGGCGTGTGCCAGAATCTGGTTGGCCAGTTTGCGGGGTAGCTGTAGTTTGTGGTTTTCTGTTGTCATTATGTTTGTGTTTATTATGCTCTACTGCAGACAGGGCAGCCGGGATCTTTTTTAAAGTTCATTGCGCGCCATTGTAACGAGAGTGCATCCAGTAGCAATAGCCTGCCATAGAGCGGCTCACCAATCTGGCAGATCAGTTTGATGGCCTCCAGGGCCTGCAGGCTACCGATGATACCAACAACAGGGGCAAGTATGCCGTTCTCACTACAGGTCAGGTTGTCCTCACCCTTATCAGGATAGAGGCAGCTGTAACAGGGACATGTGCTCTGACGGCTGTCGAAGACACTGATCTGGCCTTCAAACTGGATTGCTGCACCCGATACCAGAGGTGTTTTGTTTTTGACGCAGTTTTGATTAATCGTAAAACGTGTATCAAAATTATCTGAGGCATCAAGCACCACATCAGCAAGTTTTATCTGTTCGGCCAGGGCGATTTCGTCTAGACGGTGATCGATGGTGTTGATAGTAATGTCAGGGTTAATGGCGAGCAGGTTATTTCTGGCTGAGACAACCTTGGGCTCACCAATATTTTTTTCACGGTGAATAATCTGACGCTGCAAGTTACTCAGTTCGACCGTATCATCATCGACCAACGTGAGCTGGCCAACACCAGCGGTAGCCAGATACATGGCTGCAGGCGAGCCCAGGCCGCCCAGGCCTATAATCAGTACGTGTGCATCATGGAGTTTTTGCTGTCCCTCAATACCGATTTGCGGCAGCATGATGTGGCGATTATAGCGTAGAAGTTGGTTGTCGTTCATGGCCTACATTGTAGCAAACCTGATGATGTTGACAGTGATGTTAGACGTACTTTCTCCAGTTATCTGGTCTGGGGTCAAGGTGAGGTCTCGATGATTTGTTCAGGGTGAGGCTGGAATTTTTTTGTTGATCGCGCTCAATGCCCAGGCTTGATCTGAGCGCATCTTCACAGTAAGCGATAATTTCACGTTTGACGCGTGCTGCCAGGCTATGCTGTAGTTCAAAACCAACATCAATAAGTGCAGATTCGAGCATCTGTAGTGTGATCAGGCGTACATCGTAGCGCACCCTTAGAACATGGGGTCGAGAAGGGCTAACGTGTTCTATGCCGGCAATATCATTGAGCAGCTGAACGGCTTTTTTGGCCTGATCAGTCTCGACTGGGGAGCAGGTGAAACGTATCTCCCGATCTTTGGTGATATCGTTACATATTGGCATGACCACCAATCTAGGTTAGATGAGAATGAATAGCAAGTAGTTTTATCTGTCCGGCTATTTGGAGCATGTCACGCAGGTAAACCTGACTAACAGAAATGGTTCGTTAAATCTGAATGTTACTGTGGTCTAATTGCCGCTTTTCAGGCTAAATTAGTAATCAGTAATATTCGTGTCTGGGTACGTCCCTGATCTTTATATCACCGCTTGAACCCATGATTTTTACACCAGTGATGATCTTGGTATTGCCGCTGCAGTGGAATTCAAAAGGTTTACGCTCCATGATTTCTACATTGTTTTTCAGGACAGTGATGGCGACGGAGATGTTGGCGCCACAAAAACCTGCGAGGTCGTGGTTGAAAATCTGGGGTTCCAGAACAACCCTGTACTGGCCTGTACTTAGTACACAGTCCTTGATGATGGTTGAGCTATCAATAATAGTGTTATCTTTTATTTTGACCAGGTCCCAGGCGTTGTAGGTGCCATCGGCATCGGAGAATTTAAAGGTTTTCTCTTCACCGCCTTTGAGTAGCCTGCTGGTGATGAGGACAATATCCTTGGTCTGGTCGCACTGATAAGTAATCAGTGGGTAGTGGTCTATGGCAAAAGAGCCGGATGTCCAGAGGCAGGATGTCAGGGACATCGATATTAGAAGCACTGATTTTGAAGTCATCTTTAGTGTCATAAGCTGGACCTCAGTGAATTATTATTTTTGTGTCCCATTTGTCTCGCATTTGGTGAATAGCATCAGTATTTATACTGTATCTAATCACCATATCCTGATTATGCACGTTTTGATTATATATTAGTTTCTATATTGTTTTTAAGTCTATTGAATGAATAAGTTTTTTAGTGGACTATTCGGTATAAATGCTGCGACAACCGGCAGTAATTCGCGGCTGGCCGGATAAATCATGCAATTGTGTGATGGTATGAAAATCGTGGCGCTGCAGGCAATTCAGGGTCTGGTGTTTTTGATCGAAGCCGTGTTCAAAAATCAGCCAGCCATCAGGCTTTAAATAATTTTTTGACTGCGCCGTGATCGCCTCAATATCATCCATCCCGGTTATGCCCGAGATTAAGGCGCTTTGGGGTTCAAAACGCACGTCCCCTTGCACAAGGTGGGGATCCTGTTTGGCGATATAGGGTGGGTTGCTCAAGATTAGGTCAAAACGGTACTGGTCGATCTGGTTAAACCAGTTACTTTGAATGAATGTGATGTTTGTTATTTTGTGGATGCCTGCATTTTCTTTTGCGATGGTAAGTGCGTCGGTTGAAATATCCGTTGCAATTATTTTCCAGTTTGGTCTTTCACTGGCGATGGCAATAGCGATAGCGCCACTGCCGGTACCCAGGTCTGCAAGTTGTAGCTGCTTTTGATCTGAAAATTTTTCCAGAACAAACTCAACCAGTAATTCCGTGTCAGGGCGTGGTATCAGTGTTGCTGGAGTGACTTTAAAATCGAGTGACCAGAATTCTTTACTACCAGTGAGATAGGCAACAGGTATGCCCTGTCTGCGCTGTGTTATTAGTGCGTTGAATGTCTGCGTTTGTTTATCATCAAGCTTTTTTTCAGGCCATGCAATCAAATGCGTGATATCGCAATTGAGAGTGTGCGCTAAAAGTACTTCGGCATCGAGACGGGCAGAATCTGAATGTCCTGCCAGTAGTTCAGAGGCCTGCCTGATTGCCTGAGCAATGTTCAGCATTTTGTGCAGTGTTTTACTCGGCGAGGGCAGCGAGCTGTTCGGCCTGATATTCATTAATCAGGGGTTCGATAATTGGGTCAATATCGCCTGCGATAAATTCATCCAGTTTGTACAGGGTGAGATTGATACGATGATCGGTAACGCGGCCCTGTGGAAAATTGTAGGTACGAATACGTTCCGAACGATCGCCACTGCCGACCAGGCTTTTCCTGGTTTGTGCCTGTTCTGCGCGTTGCTTCTCGACTTCAGCATCCATGATACGAGCCTGAAGTAATGACATCGCACGGGCCTTATTTTTATGCTGCGAACGTTCATCCTGACATTCAACAACCGTACCGGTAGGAATATGGGTCAGGCGTACGGCAGAATCGGTTTTATTGACGTGCTGTCCGCCAGCGCCTGAAGAGCGGTAGGTGTCAATGCGCAGATCGGCGGGGTTGATTTCAATCTGCTCCACTTCATTGACTTCCGGCATGATGGCAACGGTGGCCGCTGAAGTGTGCACACGGCCCTGAGACTCTGTTTCGGGGACACGCTGGACACGGTGTGCACCGGACTCGAATTTTAATCTTGAATAGGCGCCTTCACCGATGATACGAGCAATGATTTCCTTATAACCACCGTGTTCGCCGTGATTCTGATTGATGATCTCGATTTGCCAGCGCCTGATTTCAGCATAGCGTGAGTACATGCGAAACAGATCCCCAGCAAAAATCGCGGCCTCATCTCCGCCTGTACCGGCACGAATTTCTAAAAAGACATTGCTGTTATCACGTGGATCTTTCGGCAGCAATAATTTCTGCAGCTCCAGCTCCAGGGTTTCAATATTTTCACGGGCCGTTTCTTTTTCCTCTTCTGCCATCTCGCGTAGATCAGGATCGCTATCCTTGAGCATTTCTTCGGCACTGGCGAGATCTTTT
>JAOUPA010000160.1 GCA_029880105.1 Gammaproteobacteria bacterium | reverse complement strand
AAAACCTGTTTTTATCATATCCATGATATCGAGTTTTCCCGAAGCGAAAACGATGGCGTTCGGCGGTGTCGCCACCGGCATCATAAATGCCATCGAAGCAGACAGTGTCACCGGCAGCATGAGCAACAGCGGATTGATCTGGATACTTTTTGCGATCGACGCCACCAGTGGCAACAGCATCTCAGCCGTCGCGGTATTCGATGTAACCTCGGTCAAAAACACCACCATGGTGGAAACACCGGCGATCAAACTCACCGGGTTCATATCCTGCATGCCGATAAACTGCTGGCCGACAAACTCGGCAAGCCCGCTTACGGTAAACCCTTTGGCCAGTGCAAAACCGCCACCGAACAGCAACACGATGTTCCACGGCAACGCGCTGATGGTTTCAGCATCGGCCAGTCGTGTATGCCTGGTCCTGTCTTTAGCCGGAATCGCAAACAGCAGCAGTGCGGCGATTATCGCGACGCTGCCGTCGTTAATCAGCGCGCCAGTAGCGAAGGTGTTCGACCAGCCCGGAATGCTCAGCCAGCCCAGGTTGATGTCCTGACGAAAAACCCAGGCCAGTGCGGTCAGGGTAAACACGCCAGCCACGGCCTTCTCTTCGAAGCTCATCGGTTTATGCGATGATCGATACAGCGTATCAGGCGAAAAAGACAGCGCCGTGAACTGGCGGCCGGTATAACGCCAGGACAATAATAACCAGCAGAGCAGCAGCATAGAGAGTGACAGCGTAAAAGCAAACACCAGCCATTGAGCAAAACTGATCGACGGTGCCAGCGGGAAACTGATTTCGAATATGCGCTGCATCGCCAGGTTGGGCGGTGTGCCGATCAGGGTTCCGGTGCCACCTATGGAGCAGGAATACGCGATACCGAGCATCAGCGCCGTGAGCAGTTTCTGACTATCCGCGGCATCGAGATTTTCAGCCGCGCGCGAATACACCGCCAGGCCGATAGGCAGCAACATGGTCGCCGTTGCCGTATTCGATATCCACATCGACAAAAACGCTGCCGTCACCATAAAGCCGAGCACCATAAACATGGCACTGCCATGAAACCAGCCGATGATACGCAATGCGATACGGGTGTGCAGATCCCATCGCTGCATCGAAAGGGCCAGCACGAAACCACCGATAAACAGAAAGATAGTCGAGTTGGTATAGACCGAAGCCACCACCTTAGCCGAGGTGATGCCCATCAACGGAAACAGCACCAGCGGTAACAACGCCGTGGCAGCCAGCGGCAGCGCTTCGGTAATCCAGAGCACCACCATAAGGCTGGCGATAGAAGCCATATTGGCCACACTTTCCGATGGAAAAACCGGCAGGTACTGCATCAAAACGAACAGGAAAATAGAAAGAATAAAACCAGTGCGATGTCGGACGTTCATCATAGGCATCAGCTTACACTTTTTTGGTTAACTCGTTAACAGCTGCCTCAGTGCAGCTACGAGCCGAATGGCCTGTTGCTGAATCAGGATTTTAATATGTTATTCAGATAGCTCTAGTTTATCGACAAATACCCAGGCGGCGGCAAGCGGCAGGTGGAATCGTTTCCTCAGTTCTATCACCGCTTCCACCTTACCTTCTTTTTCCATGATCGCTTTCATATCATTTTTTATCGAATCGATATCGATATTCTTCTCTGCTGCGATGATCTCGATAGTGCGATTACGGTGGGAGTAAACGGTTTTTTCAGCGTTAACAAAATCAGTAAATGCTTTAAAGATTGAAATCATCAGGCGGCTACAGGCTCTTTATATACGAGACCATCTTTTTACGCATGGGCTCATCCGGCAAGCGCCCGTAACCTGCGGCTATATTTTCACGCAGATGTACTAGCTGTGACGTCGCCGGTATGGCACAGGTTACTGCGGGGTGTGAGATGATGAATTTCAAAAAGAACTGCGCCCAGTTCGCGCAATCTATCTCATTGGCCCAGCCAGGTAGCTGGTGCTTGTCGAACTTGTTAAAAAGGCCGCCACGCTGAAACGGGCGATTGATAATCACCGCAATGCCCCTGTCTTTCGCCAACGGCAACAAAGTCTTCTCTGCTTCCCGGTCCAGTATATTGTAAGTGAACTGCACGAAGTCCAGCTGCTGTGTTCGCATGATATGTTCCAGCTTTTTATGGCGGCGGCCATGTGATGTGGTGACACCAAGGTAACGGATATCGCCCTGCTGTTTCATGCTATGCAAGCTCGATAAGTGCGTTTCCCAGTCGAGCAGGTTATGCACCTGCATCAGATCCAGCCTGTCTAAGCCCCACAACTGCTGAGTCTCTTCCATATGGAAAAAACCCTGACGGTTGCCCGTGGTCCACACCTTGGTGGCAGAGAATAGCCCGTCATGCTGTCCGATGCGTTTCAGGCCCTTACCGATCACCTCCTGTGCGACCCCATACATGGGGGAAGAATCCAGTACCCCGCCTCCGCGGGTTAGAAACTCGCGCAAGATAGCGATACGGCTATCGAGCTGTTCTGCATCATCAACATCGATAGCGAAGGTCAACCAGGTACCCAGCCCGATAGCAGGAATCTTTTCACCGCTGGATGGGATGATACGCATATGCCTGTCGGCAGAGGTACCGGCAGCAGATATCGCCGAATAACACTGGCTGGCAGACAGTGCCGAGGCCAGTGAAGAGCCGGTGACAGCCAGATATCTAATAAATTGTCGACGTGTAATTGACATCAGCAACACCTGCAGTAAGTGAGCAAAATATGTCTATATGAAACCCTGTATTCCCTTTTAGTCTTCCTTTATTAGCTCGCAAGGCCCGTCTTTTGGCCATGCCCCTAAAGGATACGACTTGTAATCACTATTGAAGGTAAGGTACTGGATAATCTGATAGATATAACTGGCAAGCCCCTTGCCCAGTTTCAATAGCCGTATATTGGTTTTGCCGGTAAATAATTTGAACAGAAACTGGAACAGCACGACAGCGAACAGAACGAACTCTGCAATGCCGTAAAACAGTGCGAACATCAACATATATAAACCGCGTAACCAGGTAGACTGCTGTTTTATATTCACTTTGAAATCGTCACTCATATCATCCTCCTGCAACCAGGTTAAATCGAAATAATGACCTTATAACCTTAGTTTAATCAAATCGGAACAAGAGTCGAGCCGGGAAAATAACTAAGGAAATGCCAGTAACAGCCGATACTATCGTACAAATATCACGCTTCAGGCGAGGTTATTAGGGCTCTTAAGCCATTTATTACCATTTAATTATGGATACAGGCCGAATTAACATATAAAATTGCCTTTTTCTAATTCTAAATGCGATCAAATCCACACCGATTTACTTACATAGATTGACCTCAATGAAATATATACTCATGTCAGTCCTGTTACTGGCAGCCCCCGTGCAGGCAGCAAATAATGTAGCAACCCTGAGCACAAAAGACTGTTTACAACTGATAAGAGACTATTGGACAGAATACGAGAAAAAAGGCGTAGAACCCACTCAGCTATTCGATAAATTCGGCGCCCATTGCGAAAGCACAAAGGAACTCGATGATCTGATGCTTAATGATGAATACATCAATACCATCACTGCCAGGTTAGCGGAAAAAGGTATTCTCTAGTAGAAGCCAGAAGGCCCAGTCCTTTTTAATCAATCATTAGAACTTTATCGCATCCAGGCTCACGACAGCCTCATTACCTATCACTTCGGCACTGTGCTCCACGCCGCGAGGCACCGCCAGCATATCACCGGCGGTGAGCACTAAAGAGTCACCGTGCATACTCATCCTGAACTGCCCGCTTAACACACCATCGATCTTATCCACCTCATGCGTGTGCGCTGGAAAATATGTGCCCGGTGGATAAACATAACGGCTCACCCGGTAACCCAAAGCCTCAAGCTTGATACGCATGTTGGCTTCGTTTAACTCACCATCGGTCTTTGGGTTCCGGGGTTTGATCATCGCTATATAAAATATCTCTAATTAACTGGTGAGATTATCAAACGAGTAAAAGGAATGTTGCTTAACATTTTTATCCCTCCGGCACTTTTTTCTATGTAGAGAATATGAGAAGTAAAGTCAATTTTTAGATGATTACTTCCCACTTTTCTTCCCGCGTGATGATCCAGTACGATTCAAGGTTTTCTAGCTAAAAGTTAAAAAGGGATCGCTGAAATATTCTTTCTAAGGATGTTTACCTGGCATTTTAGTCATCAGAACGGCATCGGGTAATTACGGCGAATCTGTTTGATCTTTGCATAGATCTCGTCAGACAGTTCGATATCGATGGCAGCGATATTGTTTTTTAATTGCGTCATATTGGTGGCACCGATCAGCGTAGAGCTGACAAAGGGCCTATCGTTAACAAAAGCCAGCGCCATCTGGCAGGCATCCAGATCATAAGCCTTCGCCAGCTTCACATATTCTTTGATCGCCGCATCGGTATTCGCAT
>JAOUPA010000159.1 GCA_029880105.1 Gammaproteobacteria bacterium | reverse complement strand
TATTCTGGTAGAGCAGGAAACCATGGCCAATCAAGATAAGACACACTTTCTGGCGCGGTTGCTGTGGCCACGATTTGAGCCTCATATAATATGGAGTAAAGATCAGGATGTGAAATCTTTGCGTGCGGCTCCTGCAGTATCAGAAATTGACAAGATCGTGGTGGACTTGTTTCAAGGTACCAATATTCTTAAGGCAAAACTCTACAATATCGATGGTCTCACAGTATACTCGTCTCAACATTCGCAGATAGGTGAAAACAAATCGGACAATCCCGGTTTCATCTCCGCGAGTAACGGTAGTGTGCGTAGTAACTTAACCTGGCGAAACGAATTTCACGCCTTTGAAAAGGTTGCTATAGAACGAGATATAGTATCGTCCTATCTGCCGCTGTATGACACAAACGCACGGGAAGTGATTGCAGTGGTTGAGTTGTACTCAGATGTCACTGATCTGTTGACCCATATTAATCATACTCGTAATCAAGTTGTTTTTGGTGCACTTACCTGCTTTGGATTATTGCTGGGGGCGTTGTATGTGCTGATGGTACGTGCCGACCTGCTTATCACACGCCAGCATAAGGCGCTGGATAATGCCAATAAAGAGATTTCACGTCTAGCTTATAGGGATGCTGTCACACAACTGCCTAATCGTCATCGTTTTGATCAGGTTTTGGAGGAAAAGGTTAATCACTGTCGGCGCAATGATGAAGGGTTTTCCCTTTTTTATCTTGATCTTGATGGTTTTAAGGCCATCAATGATAGCTATGGCCATAGCACAGGAGACGTCATACTTACCGAAACAGCACAAAGGCTTAAGCTGGCTGTGCGCAGTACTGACATGGTCTTCAGGATAGGCGGTGATGAATTTGCTCTATTGTTGTCTGATGTCAATACACCGGAGGCTGTCACTCAATTCACAGAAAAATTGCTCATCAAAATAGCTGAGCCAATTGAGATCGGCGAACATATACACTCTGTAAGCGCCAGTATTGGTATTGCATGCTATCCGGAATCGGCATCAAATGCCAAGCTCCTCATTGAGCTTGCGGATAGTGCTATGTACAGAGCCAAGTCCAGAGGCAAGAATTGTTATGAAACCTCTCAGATCTAATCAAATCATAGAGATCATCCATAAGCATCGTAGGTCCGATTAGCAAAGCGTAATCGGACGAATGAAAACTATGATCAAAGGGGACAGATCTATTTAAACGACAAAAAGATCGCTCACCGTAATATTTTTATCTGTTTATTTTAGTTTTTTCTTTTGATCTTAAACCCACCTCAGCAAGCCATCGAATCAGTGCGGTTGTCATGAGCTTTCTGTGAAAGCTGTCTGAGCGTTGTTTGCGAGTTGACGTGCATGGACGCACTAATGTCGCGGGCGCAGGAAGCGCAAGAGCGACCTTTCACAGTATGGCAACCGTGCTTATTCGGTGGGAACCCCTGTGTTTTTTTACAGGGGCGCCAGCTGCAGTGGCGGCTTTTTTTGGTTACTTTTTTTAGCTGTAGAAAAAAAGTGACTCGCCCGTGGTGCGAGAACCGCAAAGCCTAACGAAAAATAAACTGTAAATATTATAAAAAGAAACTTAAATAAATACTTTAAAGTATCAATTTAAAGCCGCCTCAACATGCCGACTAAACTTATCCGCCGGCATATACCCCACCACCCGGTAATTCCGACGCTCGATACCGTCGCTACCAAAAAACATGATCGAAGGCGGGCCGATGATGCCGAAGTGTTTGTACAGTTCGGTATCTTTCTCATCATTAGGTGTGACATCTGCCTGTAATAGAACCACCCCTTCCAGTGCTTTTTTCACCGTGGGGTCAGAGAAAGTCAGTGCTTCCATCTCTTTGCAGGAGACGCACCAGTCGGCATAAAAATCCAGCATCACCGGTTTGCCGGCGGCTTTGGCTTTGGCCAGTTCTGCATTTAATCCGTCGACACCTTTTATCTGTTTGAAGCTTAGGTGTTCGACGGTTACTGTTGGGCCGGCCACGCCGCCCAGGCCTTTTAACGGCTGGAATATGTTTCGGTTACCGCTGGCCAATCCGACTAGCATGATGATGCCGTAGATAAGCAGCAAAATGCCCAGACCTTTCCACAGTTTTTTCCAGCCGCTACTGTCTGCAGCTAAGCTGTCCATCGCGCCCATGTAGATAGCTGAGACGATGATCAATGCCGCCCATAACGCCATGGTTGCTGCCGCAGGTGCAACTCTTTCCAGCAGCCAGATGGCGAGTCCCAGCAGCAATACACCGAATACGGCTTTGACGGCATCCATCCAGGTGCCGGCTTTGGGTAAAAACTTGCCAGCTGAAGCACCGATAAGTAATAGCGGTGCGCCCATGCCCATGCTCAATGAGAACAGTGCCATGCCGCCGAGAATGGCGTCACCGGTCTCGGCGATATAGATGAGGGCGCCGACCAGTGGCGCGGTGACACAGGGGCCGACGATCAGCGCAGACAGGAACCCCATGATAGCAACGCCAGCGATGTTGCCCCCCTGCTGGCTATTGCTGATGCTGGCCAGTTTGCTCTGGATGCTTGCGGGCATCTGTAGATCATAGAAACCGAACATGGAAAAAGACAGGGCGACGAAGATAGCGGCAAAGCTACCGATGATCCAGGGATTCTGGAACCATGCCTGAATGTTTTCACCGGATAAACCGACCAGTATACCGACGATGGTGTAGGTCATCGCCATGGCGAGTACGTAGATGAGTGACAGGTAAAAGGCTTTACGGGTGGTGATGTTTTCACCGTGACCGACGATGATGCCGGACAGGATGGGGATCATCGGAAAGACGCAGGGAGTAAACGCTAATAATAAACCGGCACCAAAAAATATCAGCAGGGTAAGCCAGGTATTACCGCTGCGCAGAGCGTTGGCTATTTCATCCTGCTCAGAGACCGGCTCTGACAGCGTGCTTTCTATCGCTGCGGCCTGTGCAGCGCTGACGGGTGATAGTTTAATGGTAAAGTTTTTGGTCTGTGGCGGGTAACAGATACCGGATATCTCCGAGCAGCCCTGGTACTTAACCTTGAAAGTCACTTCTTTGTCACCACTATCAGTATATTGATAGGGCAATGCTGCATCAGCAAAGTGGTGGTAGACATAGAGTGTTTTGTTAAATATCGGGTCGTCCTTGGCTTCACCTGCAGACAGAATTAAAGGTTTGGCAACCACGCTGGCATCATCGGTGCTTATCTTCACCTTGTCGCGATAGAGATAATGCCCCTCGGCGATCACCCAGTTGACTTTAAACTGCCCGGGTTGTGAGTCGTAGCTGATCTGAAAAGCGTCATCAGGATCAAGAATATCATCCTGTCCGCCCAGGCCATCTAACAGGTTAAAGCCTCCGGTAGCATAAACAGGTAAACTAACGGCGAGTAACAGTAAAAAAGTAGAGATCGATTTAATAGTTTTTGTCATATTAGTTTCGTATCTGGCTTACGGTAATCGGTTTTTAATTAGACACGCCTTATATGACTGGTTCAAAAAACCGGTGGCGGCATAACTAAAATTAGTCGCTTTATATTAGCAAACAACAGCTTAATAATATCTTAAATATAGAAATAGAAATCGAAATCGAAATTCAAGAGTAGCAATGATCAGAAACTGGCCTTTATTATTTATCATCATTCCACTGGTAGAACTGTATGTCATCATCGCTGTCGGTGAACAGATAGGGGCGCTGTGGACCGTCATACTAGTATTGCTGACGGCGGTGATCGGCGTCAATCTATTACGTATCCAGGGGATGAGTACCCTGGCAAGGGCGCAGCGAAGCATGGCGCAGGGTGCGATTCCAGCGATGGAGATGATGGAAGGTATCGCACTGGCGGTGGCTGGCGTGCTGCTTATCACGCCGGGCTTTATCACCGATAGCATCGGTTTTTTATGCCTGTTTCCGGTTACCAGGCAGGCGATCATCCGCTTTATCATGAGCAGGGCAACGGTGCATACTCATATGGGTGGTTTCCAGTCGGATCAGCACCAGTCACAGCATCACAGGCCTGAATCTGAATCAGCACAGGCTAAACCTCCTAAAGTCGGCCGTACCATCGAAGGGGAGTACCGGCGAGAAGATTAGGTGGCAAGGCTGTTCCGCAGATAATTTGCATTTTTTTATATTCTCACCCTTGTAATCAATAAATTCGACCACATTAGTCAAATCATCAGACGTAGGAGGATTTGTCTGGATATATTCCAGTTGAATGCTTGACTCCTAAGGTTTCGTCATTATGATTAGCACTCTTTTGGCGAGAGTGCTAAAAACATTAATATTACTATTTTTTAAATCGAGGAAAAATACAATGAAAATACGTCCATTACACGACAGAGTTGTCGTTAAACGTATGGAAGAAGAGCGCACAAGTGCCGGTGGCATCATCATTCCTGATTCAGCCACAGAAAAACCATCAGAAGGTGAAGTGATTGCTGTTGGTAAAGGCAAA
>JAOUPA010000158.1 GCA_029880105.1 Gammaproteobacteria bacterium | reverse complement strand
CAAATCCAGTTACACCTACCCTATCTACAATAAAAATCAGTTTTATGGTTTTATTTTTATAAATGCAACACGAGTTAATGCGTTTACTGATAATGTACTTGAGGCGATTTCACCACTGATTCATCTAATAGCGGCCCTGACCGTTATTGAATTCAGTATTATTAATACCCTGAGTTCCACTGTTAAAACAGCACTGGTAATGAGTCATCACAGGGACCCGGAAACCGGTGAGCACCTCGAACGCATGGCGCGTTATTCACGTTTAATCGCTATGGAAGTTGCCGAAAAACATAATCTGGATGATGAGACCATCGAGCATATCTTTCTGTTTGCACCGCTGCACGATGTTGGAAAAATTGCCATTCCCGATAACATACTTCTGAAGCCCGACAAATTGAGTGTTGAAGAGTTTGAGTATATGAAGGTGCATGCAAAAAAAGGCCTGGAAATTGTTAATAGTATTCTTGTTAACTATCAACTCGATGGTATGCAGCATACGACGATTTTACGAAATATCATTCGCTCTCATCACGAAAAAATAAATGGTAAAGGTTATCCTGATGGCCTGGTTGGTGATGAGATACCTATCGAAGCCAGAATAGTTGCCGTGGCCGATGTGTTTGATGCGCTCACCAGTAAGAGGGCTTATAAGGAGCCTTGGTCTATGGACGAGGCCTTTGCCGAGCTGCAACGTTTGAGCAATGTTGAGCTTGATGCAGACTGTGTTAATGCTCTTCTTAAAAATAGAGAGTCCATACAACGTATTCAGACCCTGTTTGTTGATTCGGAGATTGGTTGAGTTTATTTTCTCTGTGACACTGTATAGTGAAAAATTTTTAGGGTTTTATAGTCTCAGCATAAGCCAGTAATTCTTCCAGTATTACCAACTGCGCACCGGTGGTCTCATCACCATTCTGTAACTCTTCAATATCTGCCATAAAGCGATTCAGCGTACGAGGGCTGGCGGCGGGATCAGTGAAGCGTTCCCTGCGAAATTCATTCCAGCGTTGTCTTTCATCGGCGCTGAGTGACTCGGGATAGTTTCTCGCCCGATAGCGGAACAGCATTTCTGGCAGACGGGGGTCATCGAACGTCAAATTTAATTGTGCCAGTTCATCGGCGCTGCTCTTTCGTATCCTGTCCATGCGACCATAATCGGCATCGCTAAAAAATCCACCAGAATAAATCTGCGCATCTGGGTCACTGACTTCGGGAAAATCACTGTGACCAAATACCTGCCGGGTTTTTTCGCTGAGCACATCGATCTGCTCAAGGATTATCTGTCGGTTGGCCTCGCAGGCCTCGATATCAATTTGTAATCTTTCTGCGGTGGTGGTATCCATGGTTTTCAGTGGCACGATTACTGGGCACTTGTTGATGTGCACATCTTTCAGTGGCACACGTTTTACACCTTCAGGTAGCTCGCTGGCTTTAGTGTAGAGCCGTCCGCTCAGTTCGTTGGTATCAATCTGAATAAAATCATCGGGTGCCTCACTGAGGTCATAGACGATGATGCTGTTCTTGTTGGTTGGGTGCTGGCAGATTGGCATGACCATGGCGATGGCACTGCGTTCGGCTGAGTACATCGATGAAACATGCAGTACTGCCTCGTGTGTGCGCAGATTGAGTAGCTTGCTGACTTCATTTTTTTTACGCAGGCCATACATATAATCAAAAAGCCGTGGCTGCTTCTCCCTGATTAGTTTGGCCATGGCAATAGTGGCGTAAACATCGGACATCGCATCGTGTGCGGCTTCATGTTTGATGCCATTTGCTTCGGTTAATAGTTCGAGCCGGATACTGGGGCGACCATCATTATCAACGGGCCAGTTGATGCCTTCGGGGCGGAGTGCGCGGGTCAGGCGCACGATGTCGATCAGATCCCAGCGTGAGTTACCATGTTGCCATTCGTGTGTATATGGATTGTAAAAATTACGATACAGGCTGTTGCGTGTGAACTCGTCATCGAAACGGATGCTGTTGAATCCCGCGATGCAGGTACCGGGTTGTGAGAATTCTTTGTGGATGGTAGCGATGAATTCGGCTTCGATTAAACCGTCTGCTAAAGCCTTCTGTGGCGTAATACCTGTAACCAGGCAGGCGTAAGGGTCGGGCAACATATCATCGGCGGGTTTACAGTAGATGACCAGCGGATCGCTGATGATGTTCAAATCTTCATCAGTGCGGATGCCGCCGAACTGTGCGAGACGGTCATAACGTGGGTCGATGCCAAAGGTTTCGTAGTCGTACCAGTAAATTGAATTAGACATTAACTCGTGATCCTTCTGTATATGTCAGAGACTTTTTGTGGCAGTTTAGCAACATCGTCGATCACCGCATAGTTGGCCGCACCATACATGTGCGGTAAATAATCGCGTGCCTGTTCATCGATAGTAATACAGAAAGGATGAATGCCATCGCGGTGTGCCTCATAGAGTGCCTGGCGGGTATCTTCAACGCCGTATTCACCGCGGTAGGTATCGTAGTCGTCCGGCTTGCCGTCAGACAGGGTGATCAGTAGTTTGGTGCTGGCCTCTACCTCGCTGAAGATTCGCGTCATATGACGGATGAACACGCCCATGCGGGTGTAGTCCTTCGGCTGTATGTTGCTGATGCGTGCCCTGACTTCATCGTTATAGTCTTCATCAAAGCTTTTGATTTTGTATAGCTCGCAACGCTTGCGGGTCATACCGGAGAAGCCGTAGATCGCATAACGGTCGCCGAGTATTTCCAGAACCTCGGCGAGCAGGATCAGTGACTCACGTTCGGCCTCATTGATCCAGCCGCGCGTCGAGCCACTCATGTCGACCATGAATATCACGGCCACATTACGATCTTCCTTGTGCATCTTGGTAAATACACGCTCTGACATCTCCATGCCGCTTTTTGTATCGGACAGGGCATCGACCAGGGCATCGATGTCGATATCATCACCATAGGGCTGGCGCTTGAGTAAACGATCTTCACCGCGTAGTACTTCAAAGGTATGGCGCAGGCTTTTTAACAGGCCCCGGTGTTTGTGGAGCGTGTCTTGAACAAAGCTGTCGTAGACAGGCGGAATTTCCAGTTCACGCAAGACACACCAGTTTTTGTGGTAGTACTGGCGTTTGAAATTCCATTCGTTGTACAGTTCCGCGCCTTCCTCGTGGTAAGTGCCTTTCCAGACGTCCTCGGGATTGGGTTGTTCGTCTTCGAATTTTTTCAGGTCGTATTCACCGGGGCCAGCGGCAACCAGGTATTCTGGTGGAATCTCACCAAAGTCGATCACAATCGAAGTGATCAGTTCTCGAACATGTTCGGGTGGGGTAATCAGTTCACCATCCAGCTCGAACTCAATATTGCCACTCTGTAAGGCCTGTTCATCTTTTTGTTTGAGATTGAATACAGGGCTGTCATTGTTGATGCCGAGCCCATTTTCTTCCGCTGCCTTTTTTTGATGATCTTTAGCCAGCTCGCTTAGCGCAACCCGGAAATAGGCCTTCTCTTTTTCAGTACGTTTTTTCAGTACGCTTGCAACCTGTTCGAGTTTTATAACGCCCTGATAACAGTAATGATGCTGGCAGAGTTCAACACTGATTTTATCGATTAGCCCGAGAGAGTCAAAAGCACTGGCCTGTTCGCTAAGTAGTGATTGAACCTGCGAGTATGAGACTAACCGTTGCCGAACTTTTTTATGTTCAGGGTGCGCGATGGCTTTGATCATCTGCATGTCGCGATATAGGCCGGGCAGTTCGCGTTCAATACAGGCCTCAAGGCGAATACTTTCCAGCAGACGGAATTTGTTGAGCCTGTCATCATCTTCCATCAGTTCGGACAGGTTGATCCTGAAACTGCCAAACTGGATCTGTGCCCAGAGATAGGCGACGGTGGCTTTGTAAATCAGGAAATTCTGTTTTTTATTTTCCAGCTGGGCACTGATCGCTGGTAGGTAGACCGTTTCGGTATCAGTGTAGGCGACATCAGCCTCGGCGATTTTTAATTTTCGTCCGGCCAGACCCTGTAAAAAAGGTAACAGTACTGAGGTCTCTTCTTCAAGAACGCTGCCGTACTTTTTTGTATGCACGGTCTGCACGAACTGGTCGAGGTTTTTAATCACCGACATGGCAGGAAACAAACCCTGTTTGTCGTAATTGTCAGTCGCGGTCATCGCCCAGGCCTCGACCATATGCAGTTCCATGGCCTCGAGTGCACGTGCTGAGTGACAGGCAAGTTGATAGGCCAGTTCGATGTTGGTGGCAGCAACGCGCCTGGTCAGGTTGAGGATAAAGTCCTGATGCGGGCGTGGCTGCTGAATAATATCGGCAGCGGGTATGTCACTTTTTACAAACGAAAATTCAACTTCCAGACACTCGTCGAGAAAGGCAATGATCTCGTCCTGTTGCAGTGGTTCGCGAGGCATTACACGTAGTTAGTGAAAGCGAGAATTAAAACAGCGATGATGAAAGTTCGTTAATCGCAACCAGCATATCGGTATCATCGGT
>JAOUPA010000038.1 GCA_029880105.1 Gammaproteobacteria bacterium | reverse complement strand
CAACCCACATACCTCCGGCGGGCACGCCCTGCAGTTTTTCTACACGTGATCGCATTTCTGCCGCCGCCTTGTTGGTGAAAGTGACTGCAAAAATATTGTAGGGTGATATGTTTTCAACCTGGTTGAGCCAGGCGATACGGTGTACCAGTACGCGGGTCTTGCCACTGCCAGCACCGGCCAGTACCAGCATGTGCCCTGGTGGCGCAGTCACCGCTTCGCGTTGTGCCTCATTCAGTCCATCTAGTATGTGAGAAACATCAGCACTATCGGTTTGCACAAAATATGTCTGTACAAAGCCGCTATTGATATCAGACATCAGGAGCTAATCCTGAAAGGCATACAGCAGAAAAAATGAACCTACACCACCCAGTATCCAAGAAATAAGTGGTGCCCCCATCACCATGGCTGCTTCATTATCAGTCAAACCAAGGAGAATGAATCCACTCATTAACAGACTGGCGCCACCGATAGCGATGGCGTTACGTTGATTGCTACGTTTTATTTCTTCACGCAGTTTTTGTATTTCATGTAAATGTTTTTCCTGATTGGGTGCCTCAGAGGCCTTTTTCAGTACGCTATAAATCAATGCTGGCAGCTCGGGCAACTTCTCGACAATATATGGCAGGTTCTCCTTAAAGCCACTGAGCATGGCCTTGGTGCCAACCTGTTCATTCATCCAGCGCTCAAGGAAAGGTTTGGCAGTAGTCCACAAATCCAGGTCAGGATACAGCTGCCTACCCAGGCCTTCGATATTCAATAAGGTTTTCTGCAACAGCACCAGTTGAGGCTGAACTTCCATATTAAAACGCCTTGCGGTCTGGAATAGACGCAGCAACAACTGGCCAAATGAAATTTCTTTCAGTGGTCGCTCGAATATTGGTTCGCAAACACTACGAATAGCCGCCTCAAACTCATCGACACGGGTATGTGCGGGCACCCAGCCCGACTCGACGTGCAGCTTGGCGACCTTGTAGTAATCACGCTGAAAAAAGGCCAGAAAATTTTCTGCCAGGTATCGTTTGTCCAGCTGGTTGAGCGTACCCATGATGCCGAAATCAACAGCGATATATTGTGGATTTTGTGGGTCTTTATTATCAACAAAAATATTACCGGGGTGCATATCGGCATGGAAAAAATTATGGGTAAACACCTGGGTAAAAAATATCTCTACGCCCAGCTCAGCCAGCCTTTCCAGATTGGTATTCGTCTGCTTTAGTAACTCAATATTACGAATCGATATACCATAAACCCGCTCCATCACCATGACGTTTCTGCGCGTATAGTCCCAGTAAATTTCTGGTACATACAAATCCGTTGAATATTCAAAATTTCTACGCAACTGGCTGGCGTTGGCCGCCTCACGCATCAAATCCATTTCGTCAATGATCGTTTTCTCATATTCTGCAACCACCTCAACCGGTCGTAGTCTTCGAATTTGTGAAGAATATCTGGCTGCCCATTCGGCAATTATATAAAGAAGAGATAAATCTCGTTTTATCACCGGCAAAATATCAGGACGTAATACTTTAACAACTACATCCTCGCCAGTTTTTAGACGTGCGCCGTGAACCTGTGCAATAGAGGCTGAAGCAAGTGGGTCGGCTTCAAAGCTTTCGAATAGATCTTCAAGCGATTTGCCGAATGCCTTTTCAACAATCTGTCTGGCTGTTTCGTTAGGGAATGCCGGTACTGCATCCTGCAGCATCTGCAACTCATCGGCAATATCATCAGCCAATAGATCGCGACGTGTCGATAACATCTGCCCAAATTTGATAAACACCGGCCCAAGATCTTCCAGTGCACGTCTTATACGCTTGCCTCGAGGCGCCCTATTTGGGCGAAACCAGTTCCACGGCAACGCATAAATCATGAAACGAAATGGTCGTAGCAGGTGTGTGGCAAAAATAATATCATCCAGTCCATGTCGTGCGAGTACGTAATTGATGCGCAGCATGCGAAAAAACTGTGTTGGTCCAATTAGTCTCATTTCTCTACATCGATTCCGTATTTTATTATTTTTTATTTCTCAACACGTTCAATCCTGCCTGAAAACGATCGAGTCTATTTCGCAAGGCATCCACCTGATCATAAAACATTTCCAGTTCAGGCTTACTGACGACATCACGACTTTCTTCCTGAAGGTATTCAGAGACGTCCATGGCCACATCATTACCCGCCTGCTTTCCCAAGCTTAATACTTTTTTTGTTAAATTCAGCAATTGGTGTGCAGGCGCATCACCGATAATTCTTGCTATATGCTCTTCCCAGTCTATTTCCATTTCTGAGAGTATTTTTTTGAAGTTGCGACCTAGTCGTACATCACCCTGGATTTCAACTTCACCTTTCAACATCATTGGCACCACATCTTTGCTCAGGCTCATTTTCAACAATGCCAACGGTGTACCTTTTAGTGTGGTATCTGCTTCATTGTCGTATTCATCAGAAATATCCATACCTGCCTGGTGTGGAAAAAAATACAGGGTTTTATTTAAGCCGGTTATTTCTATTGCAATGACCTTCCCTTCCAGTCCCGATAATTTTTCTGCAACCTCAGGATCGAGCGAGAGATAATGATTAATCGCACTTTCAAGCGCGCCGATCGATGCCTGCTTCGCAGTCGCTCGCATAATCATAATTAGAGCTTGAACCCTTTGTGCAGGGCAACAATACCACCGGTCATATTGTGATAGGTGCAACGCTCAAAGCCAGCGTTCTCCATCATTGCTTTTAGTGTTGCCTGGTCGGGGTGCATGCGAATCGACTCTGCGAGGTAGCGATAACTGTCTTCATCGTTGGCAATGATCTTACCCATTAATGGCAGCACCTTGAATGAATAGGCGTCGTAAATTTTATCCAGCCCTGGCACTACGGGTTTGGAGAATTCCAGCACCAGTAAGCGACCGCCGGGTTTGAGCACACGGTGCATTTCTTTTAATGCCTTATCCTTGTCGGTGACATTACGCAGGCCAAAGGCAATAGTAACGCAGTCAAAGGCATTATCTTCAAACGGCAGTTCTTCGGCATTTGCCTCAACAAATTTCACATTTCCTGCAATGCCTTTATCGATGAGTCGGCGACGTCCCTGCTCCAGCATGTCTGGATTAATATCCGAAATAATGACCTCACCAGTCGCACCCACCTGCTTTGACATCTGAATAGTTAAATCGCCGGTGCCGCCAGCAATATCAAGTGCACGCATTCCCTTTTTCAGGCCTGTGTGTGCCATGGCAATTTTTTTCCAGATACGGTGAATACCGAATGACATGACATCATTCATGATGTCGTATTTGCCCGCAACCGAACTAAAGACCTCGGCAACCAACCCTGCCTTTTTGTCCGCATCGACCTGTTTAAAACCAAAATGTGTTTTGTTGCCTGCCATTGGTATTCTCGTTTTTTGTTGCAGTTATGCTTTACGTTCGTGCCCGGATGCCTTCAGGCGATCCAGATAATCCTGCCATTTGCTTTCGTAATTAGCGCCGAGCTCGTACAGGTATTCCCAGGTATAGATACCCGTATCGTGCTTATCATCGAATATCAGTTTGATGGCATAATTCCCTTGAGGTTCTATGCCCGTGATATTCACCTCTTCCTTATTTAATTGAAGAATTTCCTGCCCCGGCCCGTGCCCGGTTACTTCTGCCGATGGCGAATATACACGAAGGTATTCACAGGGCAGCTTGTACCTGGTGCCATCTTCATAAGTCAGTTCCAGTACCCTACTTTGTTGATGCAGGTTGATATCGGTTGGTTTTGCCATAGTAACTACTCGGTTGTGTTCTTTATTAAAGTATGTAACGACTCAGGTCTTCATCTTCGACCAGTTCGCCCAGGCTGTTATTGACATAGGCCTCATCAATGACGACTTTTGTACCTGATTTATCCGGCGCATCATAAGAAATTTCATCCAGTAATCTTTCCATCACTGTATGCAAACGTCGTGCGCCGATATTTTCAGAACGCTCATTCACGCTATACGCTATTTCTGCAATGCGCTTGATACCGTCCTCACTGAACTCCAGTTCGACACCCTCGGTATTCATCAATGCCTTGTATTGTACGGTCAATGCTGCATCAGGCTCGATCAAAATACGCTGGAAATCTTCAGCATTCAACGCATCCAGTTCAACACGAATTGGCAGGCGACCCTGCAGCTCCGGAATCAGATCCGAGGGCTTGGACAAATGAAAGGCACCAGAAGCAATGAATAGGATGTGGTCGGTTTTGACCATACCGTATTTGGTGCTTACCGTACAGCCTTCGACTAGTGGCAACAGGTCACGCTGCACGCCTTCACGTGAGACATCACCGCCACTGCCTGAATCACTGCGTTTGGCCACTTTATCAATTTCATCAAGAAATACGATGCCATTCTGTTCGGCGTTTTCCAGTGCGATACTCTTTATCTCATCTTCCTTGAGCAGCTTGCCGGCCTCTTCATCCAGCAACACCTTACGTGCCTTGGCGATACGTATTTTGGTGGTCTTTTTTTTATCGCTGGACATGCTCTGGAATATGCCCTGTAGCTGGTTGGTCATATCCTCCATCCCGGGAGGCGCCATGATTTCAACGCCGACAGGTGATAATGAAACTTGAATCTCGATCTCCTTGTCATCCAGTTCACCGGCGCGGAGTTTTTCTCTAAATTTCTGGCGAGTACTGGTCTCATGCGCCTCGGGCTCGCCAAATTCATTGCGAGCCGGTGGCAGCAGGGCATCAAGAATACGATTTTCTGCCGCTTCTTCTGCCCGGTGTTTTACTTTTTCGATTTCCTGTTCACGCGTGGCCTTTACTGACATCTCGACAAGATCGCGGATTATAGAGTCAACTTCCTTGCCCACATAACCGACTTCGGTGAACTTGGTTGCCTCAACCTTGACGAACGGGGCATTTGCCAGACGCGCCAGTCGGCGTGCGATCTCGGTTTTACCGACACCGGTGGGGCCGATCATCAAAATATTTTTTGGCGTTATCTCATTACGCAGGTTTTCATCAACCTGCATGCGTCGCCAGCGGTTGCGTAACGCGATGGCGACAGCGCGTTTGGCGTTTTGCTGGCCAATAATGTGTTTATCCAGCTCCTGGGTAATTTCGCGGGGCGTCATTTCAGACATAGTTATTTCTTTACCTAATTAATATGGCTTCAAGCACGAAGTGCTCAGCTTTCAATTTCTTCAATAGTGCGGCTATGGTTGGTATAGATACAGATATCACCGGCTATTTCCAGGCTCTTTTCAACAATATCGCGAGCTGGCATATCGGTGTTTTCAAACAGTGCGCGCGCTGCAGACTGGGCATAAGGCCCGCCCGAGCCGATGGCAATCAGGTCATCCTGTGTATCGATCACATCACCAGTACCAGAAATCAGCAGCGATGTTTCCTTATCGGCGACAATCAACATGGCTTCAAGCTTGCGCAGCATACGATCGGTGCGCCAGTCTTTGGCCAGCTCAACCGCGGCACGCTTCAGGTGCCCACTGTGGCGCTCCAGCATGCCTTCAAACCGCTCCAGCAAGGTAAAGGCATCCGCCGTAGCTCCGGCAAAGCCAACAATAACCTTCTCATGATAGATTTTGCGCACTTTAGTGGCGTTGCCCTTCATGACAGTGTTGCCCAGAGTCACCTGGCCATCACCACCAACAACGACTTTACCGTCACGACGCACGGTGACGATGGTTGTACCGTGAAATGTTTCCACGCCGAACCCCCATGAATTCTTAACTATCTTAAAGAACGCTAATTTTACACGAAACGCCGAGTCTAAAGGTTATTTGCGTGAACGGGGATGAGCCTTGTCATAAACACCAGCTAGATGCTGGAAATCCAGGTGGGTATAAATTTGGGTAGTACTCAGATTGGCATGGCCTAGCAGCTCCTGCACCGCTCTAAGGTCACTGGAGGACTCCAGAATATGCGATGCAAATGAGTGCCTTAGCATATGTGGGTAGGCATTACTACCCAGGTCCTGTTTTAGCACCCATTTTTTCAGCCTTTGCTGCACGCTACGATTACCAATACGCTGACCGCTCTTGTTCAGAAATAGCGCCGTCTCCCCGACATTTATCAACTGTGCACGTTCTTTCAGCCACTTTTTCAAGGCTTCATTGGCCTTGCTGCCAAATGGCACCCGCCTCTGTTTCCTGCCCTTGCCGAATACGCTCAGGGTTCTCTGCTGCCAGTCCACATCGGCCATATTCAGTCCAGTCAGTTCTGACAAACGAAGTCCGCAACCGTAAAGCAGCTCCAGCATGGCGTGATCCCTGATCGCCAATGGGTCATCAGCAGATATAGCCAGCAGGTTATTCAGCTGATCTACGCCCAGGGTTTCGGGCAGGCGTTTCGGTGATTTCGGTGCTGGAATACCATCCGCCGGGTTATTTTCCAGCCCATAGTGACGGCACAGGTAATTAAACAGGGTTCGGATCGAGGACAGCTGTCGTTGCAGGCTTCTACCCGACAAGCCCTTTCGGTGTTGTGTAGCAACATAACGGCGAATCAGGGTTTCATCGATCAGCTTCCAGTCGGTGCTTGCATTTTCAGCACAATACTCTGTAAAGGCATTAAGATCTCTCTGGTATGCGGAAAGCGTATGTTTAGAGTATTTACGCTCGGATTCGAGGTAGATGAAAAATCGTTGTAGTGGCTCCAACCACTCAGTAGTCGCTCTGTCCTGCTCACCATTCATGGCTTATTGTTCAAGATGAACCGCCAGTGCCGCACTCACCAGTTCGCCGATCTGGCTTAAAAACTCGGTTCCCATGGAAGATTGAAAACGACTGGCATCACCCGCGCCTAGTCCAAGCAACCCTAGATCGGCACCAGCTACCAGCGGTATCACTGCTGCTGATGCGACATTTTTAGCCTGATCGCCAAAAAGGAAGGCACTTTGTTCGGTCGATCCACGGCCACAAACCGGGTTTTTGTGTTTCAACATAGTCGAAAAATGGTTCAGTTCCTGCGTATCACTGGCAACAAAGAGCGCCGGGTTTTTTGCAACCAGTTCGGCGTTATCAGAAATCAACTTGATATCTGCATACTCAGCTTTTAGTTCATTTTTCAGTTCATCCAGCACAACACTAACTACGTCTAGTAGATCATGGGCACCGAGCAGGTTGATAGCAATTCGATGCCGGCTCTTTGCCAGGCGCTCATTGTCTCTGGCGATATCCATCAGTTCGTGCAACCGTTTTTCACTGGCCTTTAAGTTACCGCGCAGCACACCAACCTGACGCTCAATCAATGAAGTTGCGGCACCAGCCCGATGGGGAATTTCCATCTCGGCCAGCAGTTCTGGGTGGTCCAGTAATATATTTTTGTGCTCTTTGAGAAGGCTGATCAACTGTAGCTCGTCAGCCAGTCTTTCTTCTTTTGTTATCTGCTCTGAAGATTCTATTTGTATTGTCACAATTCTATCTGCCCTTTAAATACAGTTTCAGCCGGACCCGTCATCATAAGATGATGGCCTGTTCCCGGCCAGTAAATGGTTAAATCACCACCGCGCAGTTCAACCTGCACACGTTCATCCAGCAAACGATTTTTAATGCCTACTGCGACTGCGGCGCAGGCACCCGTGCCGCAGGCCATAGTTTCACCAGCACCACGCTCATATACACGCAGGCGAATATTATCCCGGTCTTCGATTTCCATGAAGCCAACATTAACCCGCTGCGGGAAACGTTTATGGCTTTCTATTGCCGCACCCAGCGTTTTGACCGGTGCGTCCTTAATTGAGTCCACCAGTAACACCGCGTGCGGATTTCCCATGGATACAGCACCTATAGCATATTTCTCACCATTCACCATAAGTTCATGGTATTCCGGCGTACCCGTCGCCTCAAATGGCAGGCTCTCAGGCTCAAAATTCGGCTCACCCATATCCACAGTAACACGGTCATCGTCTTCCATAATCAGCTGAATCAGGCCGCCTTTGGTCTCAACAGGGATGACATGATTACTGGTCATACCGTTATCTATCACAAAGCGAGCAAAGCAGCGCGCACCATTACCACACTGCTCTACCTCGCTACCATCAGCATTGAAAATACGATAACGAAACTCGGCATCGATCCTCTGGCTTTTTTCAACCAACAACAACTGGTCACAGCCAACACCAAAGTGTCGATTGGCAATATGGCGAATCTGGTCACGAGTCAGGGAAACCTTCTGGCTGATTGCGTCTATCACGACGAAATCATTACCGATACCCTGCATCTTTGTGAAGTTTAATAACATAATCGTAGCATACCGATGCACTAGTTTTTGTGCCAGTCTTTCGTAACTTCTATAAACGAAAAAGGCCGATCTAAAAGATCGGCCTCTGATTTTATATCGTCATTTAGCAGATGAGGATATTATTTACCCTTCACGGTTGCCAGGCCCAGAATTTCCCAGTCCTGCATACCACCACGGTACCATTTAATTTTCTCAGCGGGGTAACCCATGCCTAACAAGCTCTTGATGTTATTAGGCGACTGACCACACCACATACCATTACAGAACATAACAAGTGTTTTCGCTTTGGAATAATCATAACCATCGGCCACTTCTACAACATTGAAGTTCTCTTCCATGACATTACCTATTGAAATTGGATCAGCCTTGGCTGAATTCAACTTGGTCCATGGAATATTGATAGCACCCGGAATAGTGCCTTTTTCTACCCAGTCAGGTGTACGTGAATCAACCACCAGAATGGAGTCATCTCCATCTGACATTTTTTTCAGGTAATCCAGCACTTCAAGCTCGGCTATAGTTTCAACGCCCGGCGCCAGTACCGCAGGCTGGATACAAAATACAGGACAGGGACGCGAAGTTTTGGCAAAAGCAGGATTAACCGTATTTTTGTTATCCTGATTACGCTTAATTTCAAAATCTTTGCCGCCATGTTTCACAGTAACGCTGAACATATCCGCAGTAATACCTACGGGTTTATTTTCATCTTTTGCAAATGCATTAGCTGAAAACACCAGGCTGGCACCAATTAAAGACGTGGTTATTGCTTTGATCATCAGTTTTCTCCTACTACTTTTTGATTTTTATTTAATACTAATTACGATGTTTTAATCACAATCAGGTTCTGCTTCCCCTTCTTTTTTTTTCTTATCACTTCCCTCTTCCTTTTTTTCATCCGCCGTCCCTTCATCTGCGAATATCATGCATCCGCCGGCCAGAGGGTCAAGACTAGCCTGAGCGGGAACAAAATACAACAAGAATAAAAAGGTTACTATTAACTGTGCTAAGCGTCTCATATTACCTCCTGTGACCAGCTTATTTTGATTTCATTTAACAACTCTAAATTTTTGCCGTGTGTGGCCGCTGTCAGCAAAACTTCTGGACAGAAAGCAGGCCAGTGTCTTGCGCTCTCCTGATTCAACCTTCGATACTTCATGGGGTATTGAGCAGTCATTAACCAGTACCGTGCGACTAACCGGTTTATAGCTATGATCACCGCGACACTGATCACGAGTAATAAATTCTCCTCCATGGTATTCTTCATCAAAATGAAAAACAACCGTAGCTAAATAATCAGGATTACTGTCCTGATCAACGTGCAACCCAATATAATCGTCCTTATGTAAGAGATTGATCTGGCAACGGCGCAAACATAGTTCATCGGTACCAAAAATTTCTTTATAAAAAACTTTCATTTTTTGGCTCATCACAATATTGTGAATTTCTTCTGATCGCTCGTGTAATGCCGTTGGCTTTTCAACATCATTATAAAATCGACATACCCGCACTGAATGGCCTTCACCCGCATCTCCACCCACGATATGTTCATACTCAACTTCGCTGAGCATAGTTTCAATATATTGCCACTCTTCACTGGTCAGAGGCAGTTCAGCTGCATTAAACTGCAGTGTACCCTGCTCTTTATACTGTTCTGCCTGATTACTCACTTATACCTATACCTCTCCACCTAGCAGGCTCTCGCCTTCAAATAACTGATCAATAGTTTCACGCTGTCTAACCACTTGTGCATGTTCGCCATCAACCATTATTTCAGCCACTCTGGGGCGACTGTTGTAGTTTGAGCTCATGCCAAAACCATACGCCCCACAGGATCGGATCGCAAGATAATCACCTTGACGTAACGCAAGTTCACGGCCTTTTCCGAGAAAATCACCGGTCTCACAGATTGGTCCAACCACATCATAAATCTGTGTCGCGTCTCCTTCTCTTGGAACCAACGGAATAATTTCCTGCCAGGCCCCATATAGTGAGGGTCGCATTAAATCGTTCATGGCCGCATCGACAATGGCAAAATTGTGCTCTTCACCGTGTTTCAGGTATAAAACCTCTGTCAACAGGACACCGGCATTACCGACGATAGCGCGCCCTGGCTCGACAATAATTTCGACATCACGGCTCTGCAAACGATCCAGCAGGGCACGGGTTAATTCTGCCGGTTGCGGCGGCTGCTCATCACGATAACGAATACCCAGGCCACCGCCCAGATCAAGGTGCTTCAGCACAATACCTGCCTCAGCAAGACGATCTACCAGCGCCAGCACCCGGTCAAGGGCATCGACAAAGGGTGCCACTTCGGTTAGCTGCGAGCCTATGTGGCAGTCAATGCCAATCACATTGATCGCACTCATTGCCTTTGCTTTTTTATACACATCCAGCGCCTGTTCAATAGCAATTCCAAATTTATTCTGTTTCAAGCCTGTTGAAATATAGGGGTGGGTCTTGGCATCAACATCGGGATTGACGCGTAGCGATACTGGTGCAACTGTATTTTTTTCTGCTGCAATATTAGCGATGGCATCTAGCTCCGCTTCTGACTCTACATTAAAGCAGCGAATACCCACTTCTAACGCACGTTCAATTTCATCCCTTCTTTTACCAACACCAGAAAATACGACTTTGTCTGCAGTGCCGCCGGCTCGCAGCACTCGCTCAAGCTCACCAACAGAGACAATATCAAAACCTGAGCCGAGCCTGGCCAGCACATTCAGCACAGCCAGATTGGAATTGGCCTTGACTGCGTAACAGACCAGGTGAGGATGGCCCTGCAAGGCCTCATCGAAGGCCTTCCAGTGACGCTCTAAGGTAGCACGCGAATAGACATAGCAGGGCGAACCCCATTGCTTGATACCCGCTGCAAGATCAACCTGTTCGGCAAATAACCGGCCGTCTCGATAACTAAAGTGATCCACGACTGGCCTCCTCTATATTATTGACCGGGGCTTCGGTTGGTGTTTCTTCAGCGCTTCCGTCTGATTCGGGCAAATAAAGCGCACCGGTTTTTCCGCAGGCCGATATAAGCAGTATCAATATCAAAGGCATAATTAAACGCATTTCACTTTTCTTCTTTTGTAATAAGGGCTGGATTATTGCAATATTCTGCCTGACCGCAAACCCGGATTTCACCGTAGTTTGCGATCAAGTCGCCATTTTATACCTTAATCCTAAACTGCGGGACCCAAACCACCATGCCTGACTCTACATCACTTGATGTCATCGAACTCGAAACCGGTGATAACCCTGATTCTGCCATTATCTGGCTACATGGCCTGGGCGCCAGCGGTAATGATTTTGTACCTATCATCCCACAGCTAAATTTGCCCGACGATCTATCGATCCGCTTTATTTTCCCACATGCACCGGTTCGACCAATCACCATCAATCATGGCTACCAGATGCCTGGCTGGTATGACATAACCAGCCTGGATATTGTCGGCACAGAAGACGAAACCGGGATTATTGAGTCAAGCAATGCCATCCATAAGCTGTGCCAGCAACAACAGGACCTGGGTATCAACTCCAGGCGCATTATTCTGGCCGGATTTTCTCAGGGCGGGGCCATTGCCCTGCTCTGCGGAATTGGCTATCCACAACCCCTCGGCGGTATCATGGCGCTTTCGACTTATTTACCCCAGTGCGCACCATTAAATAATTCCACTAATCAAAATATTGATATTTTTATGGCTCATGGCTCTATGGATGAGGTGGTCTTACCTAAATATGGTGAACTAAGTCGCCAACGTCTGGAAAAATCGGGATACGATGTCAAATGGCACGAATATGCCATGCCTCACAGCGTCTGCATGGAAGAAATTCAGGATATACGGAGCTGGATAATTCAGGTCCTGGCGGGCTAAAAAGGCCTAAGATTTTTTGCCATCGTCTGCTAGTATAGGTGTTACATGGTCTTAGTTTATGATGACATATGAACAGTAAAGCAATCTCTTTGAGTCTGGGTGTCGAGCCCGCTGAGCCGCTCTGGAAAATTGCGCCCACCCGCGATAAAAAAGGCAATCGTGCCAGTGATCTGCTGATGATCATCCCCAAACTCAAAACCAAGCCCAGACATCATATACAGAGAACACTGTCTGAAATTGACCTTGCTCTAAAGCAGTTCAGGCATCTGGTGTTATTTGCCAATGTCGATATGAAATTGAATACCCTGTGGGTGTCATTCGAAGCCAAACCCGGTCTATTCGCCGAAATCACCGCTGCCTTAAAATTACACGTACCCGAAGCTGTCGTGGTCGGTGATATGAGCGCTCGACTTAATAAATAGAAACAGGAGCTACCCGTGGAACAACCACCCTTAGATACTCGCGCTTACAATGAAATGAAAGAAGTCATGGAGGAAGTACTGCCCGAACTACTCAAGACTTTTATGGAATATATGCCTGACCTGATCAATGACCTGAACAAGGCCATCACTGAAGGCAACCCAGACCTGCTCTTTGGTATCGCCCACCGCATGAAAAGCTCCTGTAATAGCCTTGGTGCACTCGGCCTGGCCAAAATCGCGGAAAATATAGAGATGGTAGGCCGTGCTGGTGGCACTGAAGGCGCCGCAGAGCTTAGTGCAAAACTGGAGGATCAACTCAAGGAGGTTATGGATTTCTTTAGCGAAGAGCTAAAAACGCTAGGCTAAAAAAATCCTTCCAGATTAGACCTGGCTAAACTCGCTTTTTGGCATCGAGTATGGCCTTGCGTACCTGCTCCGGTGCCGTACCACCGATATGATTTCGCGCCGCTACCGAGCCCTCCAGGGTAAGCACCTCAAACACGTCTTCATCGATCATATTCGAGAACCCGCGCAACTCATCAAGGCTTAGCTCGCTCAAATCCCGCTGTTTTTTCAGTGCCGCCGCCACGGCACTACCGACAACTTCATGGGCATCACGAAACGGCAGGCCCTTGCGCACCAGGTAATCGGCAAGATCGGTCGCGGTCGAAAAACCCTGTTTGGCCGCCGCATACATATTGGCATGTTTGCACTCGATGGCAGGTACCATATCAGCAAAGGCGCGCAGAGACCCCAATACCGTATCCAGCGTATCGAATAGTGGCTCCTTGTCTTCCTGATTGTCCTTGTTGTAGGCCAGCGGCTGCGATTTCATCAGGGTTAACAGGCTCACCAGATTACCATTCACCCGCCCTGTTTTCCCCCTAACCAATTCGGGTACATCGGGATTTTTTTTCTGCGGCATAATCGATGAGCCAGTGCAGAAACGGTCAGGTAGATCGATAAAATTAAACTGCGCCGAGGACCACAGCACCAACTCTTCTGACATGCGCGATAGATGGGTCATCAGCATCGCCGAGGCCGAACAGAACTCGATGGCAAAATCTCGATCACTAACGGCATCCAACGAATTCGCCGTTGGCGCGTTAAAGCCCAGTTCTTTTGCCGAAAATGCCCTGTCTATAGGATAGCTGGTGCCCGCGAGCGCGGCGGAGCCCAGTGGACACTGGTTCATTCTTTCACGGCAATCTGCAAAGCGTGAAATATCGCGCGCGATCATTTCAAACCAGGCCAGAATATGATGTCCAAAAGTCACTGGTTGCGCGACCTGCAAGTGGGTAAATCCCGGCATAATGGTATCGACTTCTTTTTCAGCCAGCGCCAGCATGCCCTGCTGCAGCCTCCTGGCTTCTCTAATGACATGCCCTATCTGCTCACGCAAATAAAGGCGAATATCAGTTGCAACCTGATCATTACGTGAACGCCCGGTGTGCAAGCGTTTGCCGGCGTCACCTATAAGGGCTGTCAGGCGTGCTTCAATATTCATGTGTACATCTTCCAGCGACACAGACCATTCAAACCGTCCAGTTTCAATTTCCTGCTCAACCTGATCCAGTCCTTTGAGAATAGCGGTCAAATCTTCATCCGATAACACCGATACCTTATTCAGCATTCTAGCGTGCGCGCGTGAACCGGCAATATCCTGTTTATACATTCTCTGATCAAATTCCACCGATGCGGTAAACGCTTTGACAAATGCATCGGTTTCTTCGCTGAATCTTCCGCCCCAGGACTGATTAACACCGGGCTGATCTGCTTTGGCTGATTTTTTCTGATCTTTTGTACTCATAATACGATCCGCTACTACAGCTTATTTAATTTTTTCTTTCGCCAACAGCAGGGGCCATCGACAGATAATGCGAGTATATCAGGGATATCATGCTTAAGCCCGACTCAAGACCTGTCTTTCTGAATCATCCTGGCTTTTGGCTTGCAATCTACGCCTGCTAGACTATTTCTTATAGCTATGAAAAATAAACTCTCTTTTATTGATCTCAATCTTGATGATACGGGCCTGCTGCCGAATTTTTGCGACGTCAACGTTCTTTTCATGTTAATCCTGCTAGTTGAGATGCTGGCACTGGTGCTTGCCGCCACACCCTCAACTATCAATTTCTGGGACCA